>JASEHO010000036.1 GCA_030018505.1 bacterium | reverse complement strand
AGAAATTCGAAATTATAGTCTTCTTTCTTGCCAATTTCAAATTTCTAATTTCAAACTCTCATTTCTAATTTCCAAAAGGAATCACAAGGAAAACGGTGAAAATGAACCGTCTCTCACTTTTCACTTTTTTGATATGAAGAAAATGTTCAAAAGAGAAAGAATAGGTCTTGTGCCCAAAATACTCCTGCATATAATAGTTCTCTCTTCCTTGTCCCTGTTTATTACTGCCTCTTTCATCATTTGGAGTCTCAGAGAAACATTATCTAAGCTTTCACTTCCTCCTGGGGTTATAGAGAAGATTATAAATACAAATATATTGACTATAACCTGTATCTTTGCCTTACTCATCCTCTTTTTTATCCTTGTCTTCTTTCGTTTTATCAAACACAAGATACTCTTGCCACTCAATGAACTGAATAAAGCCACAGATAGTATTTCTCAAGGAGACTTAGATTATAGGATAGAGACAGAAATTCCAGCCTGTTGGGAGATAAGAACTTGTGAGAGAAAAGATTGCCCAGCATACCAAAGATTGAATATACCCTGCTGGTATGTTGCTGGAACAATGTGTAAAGGCGTGGTTAGTGGTGAGCATGCAGAGAAGATAAAAGATTGCCGCTTATGTGATGTCTATAAAATAGCAAGCGGAGACGAGCTTTGCCACCTGGCTGATTCGTTTAATGTAATGGCTAAAGATATGAAGCTCTTTTTAGAAAAAGAGAGAGGGTTTGCTGAGAATGAAAGGAATAAGGCAAAGGAACTGCAAGCCCTTGCTGAAAGGCTTAGTGAAAAGACAGAGGCTCTTGAAAGGGCGAAATTAGAGCTTGAGGAATGGTCAAAAACCTTAGAAGAAAGGGTTGAAGAAAAAATAGAGGAGGTGAGAACAAAAAGCATAGAATTAGAAAAGACTGTGGATGAATTAAAGGAAGTGAACAAGGAGTTAGACGGTTTTGTTTATACTGCTTCCCATGACCTGAAGGAGCCTTTGCGGGGTATTGAGAGCTTCTCCAAATTCCTCTTGGCTGATTACTGGGATAAGATTGATGACCAGGCCAAGAATTATCTGCAAAGAATCTCAGTCGGAGCAAACAGGATGAAGAATCTGATAGATGACCTACTTGCTCTCTCAAGGATTACCAGAACAAAGAGACCGCATGCCTCTATAGATGCAAAAGAGATAGTCGCGGAGGCAACAAAAAGGCTTGAGTCAACATTAGAAGAAAGGGGTGTAAGCCTGAAGATACGAGAAGACCTGCCTATAATTTATGGTGATAAGGTGAAGCTTGTTGAGGTCTTTTATAACCTTATCTTAAATGCCATTAAGTATAATGACAAGGAAAAACCTATTATTGAGATTGATTGCCCAATCCCCCAGCCAAATAATGAGATTATTATCTGGGTAAAGGATAATGGTATTGGCATAGAGGCAAGGTATTATGACGAAATATTCAAGATATTTAAGAGACTGCACACACGAGAGGAATATGGCGGTGGAACAGGTGCAGGTTTGGCAATTGTCAAAAAGATAATTGAGGAACATAATGGAAAGATATGGGTGGAGAGTGAACTTGCCAAGGGGAGCAAGTTTTATATAAGCCTTCCAAAAGATAGCCAGCCCCTGAGGTAATCTGCAAAATAAGAGGAGGGGTAACTACAGAAGTTTTTAGTAGTCAGTTTTTAGTTTCCAGTGATGAAGTTGACACTAAAAACTCAAAACTAATTACAACATCCTAAACTTTTTAACATTTATCTTTTATTGCTCAATTTATATAATGAAGCAAGAATTTTTTCATATATCCCTCTTTATTCTTGGGCTATTTTTTACATTGTTTATAGGTTGCTTTTATCTTCAGATTATAAAAGGCAATACCTTCAAAAGGCTTTCTGAAAGGAATAGGATACGGCTTATTCCAATTCCGCCAGACAGAGGAATGATCTTTGATAGAAATGGAACGGCTCTGGCTATCAATCAACCATCTTTTTCTGTCTCTTTAATCCAGACTGGATTATCTTCGGATGAGTTAAACAGTAGCCTTAAAAAGATTTCATCTCTGATAGGATTTTCGAAAAAAGAGGCATTGAAAAACATCTCAGAAAAGAGATACAGGCCCTTTGAACCGGCTCTTATTGCTGATTTTCTCAGTAAGGATGATGTTCTGAAGGTAGCTGGTTCTTTCCTTGATATTCCAGGCATTCTCATTCAGCCCTCCTCAAAAAGGCAATATCCAGAAAAAGAGCTGGCCTGCCATTTATTGGGATATATTGGTCGGATAAGTGAAGAAGAATTTAGGGAAATAGAAGGTTATAACAAAAATGGGTTGATTGGAAAGACTGGGATAGAAAAATATTATGAAGGGTATCTGAGGGGAAAGGAAGGGGGCGAACAGATTGAAACAGATGTAAATGGCAGAATGACCCGAATCTTAGGCAAAAAACCTTCTGTTTCTGGAGCGAATCTATACCTGACCATAGACGCAAAGATTCAGAGGGTAGCAGAGCAAGCATTGGGAAAAAATGTCGGTTCTATTGTTGTTCTTGATGTAAGGAATGGGGCTATTCTTAGCCTGGTGAGCAAACCTAATTTTGACCCAAACTGTTTTACCAGACCATTAACAGCAAAAGAGGTAAGGGCACTTTTTCAGAACTCATACCGTCCAATGTTCAATAGGGTCATTCAGGCACAGTATTCTCCAGGCTCTCTTTTTAAGATAATAGATGCTTATGTAGGTTTAGAAAAGGGAATAATTGACCCAAGAAAAACTTTTTTCTGTACAGGCAAATTCAAGATAGGAAACAGGAATTTCTCTTGCTTTGAAAGCCATAGCCACGGTAATGTTGATTTCATCTCCGGGATTGCTCATTCTTGCAACATCTATTTTTATAGATTGGGTCTTGAGATAGGGGCAGAACCACTTATTGAGTCTGCAGCAAGATTTGGATTGGGAAAAAAGACAGGGATAGACCTTCTTTCAGAAAAGAAAGGATATATCCCTACGCCTACATGGAAGGAGAAGATATTCAAAACAAAGTGGTATCAAGGAGATACAGCCAACCTTTCTATTGGTCAAGGCTATCTTTTGGTAACCCCTATCCAAATGGCTGTCCTTACAGCAGCTATAGCCAATGGAGGCACGATCTTTAGACCATTTCTTGTCAACAAGATAGAGTATCCAGATAGAAAAATAGAGAGGAAAAAACCCATAATTCAAAGAACAGTCTCTATCTCTCCCAGGACAAAAAAGATGTTAGATGATGGGCTTTCTGGAGTTGTTGAGTATGGCACAGGTCAAATGGCAAAGATTGCCGGCGTTCGTATAGCTGGAAAGACAGGCACAGTTCAAACTTCTGGAAAAGACCATGCCTGGTTTGTCTGCTATGCTCCTATTCCAAATCCAACGGTGGCGATGGCTATCCTGGTGGAGCATGGCGGAAAAGGTGGCATAGATGCCGCACCTATTGCCAGGGAGATACTGAAGGAGTATATGGTGAATAGTAGAGATACAAAATAAGAAAGAATTGGAGAAAAGGCTTTAAGATATTGCAATGATAGATATTTCCCCTATTCTCCATAATTCCCCTTTTCTCCTTATCTTTTTTACTAGAGGCATTACACTTATGCAAAGATTGACAAGATAGTCTTTGATATAATATAGTAAGTTTGTCTCCCTGCTATGTTCGATAGTTTTTAGTCATTTTGGGCTAACACCTTTTAAGAAGGAGCTAATCTTTCTGATGTGAAATGGTATCCTGATAAGGAGGCAAGAAGCATCAGGGTAGGCTCCATATTGAAACGGAGTTCAAACAGCTAAAAACACCGGCATAAGTGGGGAGATTGTCCTAAAGAAGACCATAGACTTTAGACTTAAAAGTGAAGAAGGTTGATTGGATTTTAGCTGTTAGCCTTTGTGGCTTACTTATCATTGGATTTCTCTCTATCTATAGCGCCAGCTATAATTGGACTACACCTCTTTGGAAGAAGCAGGTTATCTGGATTATTCTCGGGTTTTTTGGAATAATAGCCTCTTGCTTTATTAATCTGCACACCTTAAAACGCAACTCTTTATTCATTTACATATCCTCTTTACTTCTTCTTATTGTTGTCCTTTTTATGCCAGCAACAAGAAATATCCATGCCTGGTTTACGATAGGAGGTATCTCTTTTCAACCATCTGAGTTAGCAAAACTTGCTGTTATCATTATGTTGGCAAATTGTCTCTGCGACAAGAATGAAATGGATTCCGGGTCACTTATTCTACCAACAAGTATAATTTGTGGGATTCCTATCCTTCTTATCATCTGTCAGCCTGATATAGGAACATCCCTCAGTTTTATCTCTATATTTTTTGTTATGCTCTATCTTGCCCCGATAAAGAAGATCTCCTTTCTTTTTCTTTTAGTGTTGATAGGAACGGGTGGGATATGCCTTCTGATCTTTTCTTTATTAAAGTTTGAGTATGGTCTTTCCCTTTCTGTTGTTCTTCTAAGTTTAGCTTCCATAATAACCTTTCTTTTTATTATCTCCGCAAGCCTTGCTTATTTTACCAGAAATAAAAAGGTGTGGTTTTTGTTTCTGGTCTCTGTCTTTGCTGTCCTTCTTTCCCTATCTTGTTCATTTGTCCTAAAGCCATATCAAGAAAAGAGGCTCATTGTCTTCTTGAAACCATCTATTGACCCATTAGGTGCAGGATACAATATTATTCAGTCTAAAATAGCTATTGGCGGCGGGGGATTAAAAGGAATGGGATTTCTAAAGGGTGCCCAGTCGCATTTAGGGTTTTTGCCTGAAAGAAGGACTGATTTTATATTCTCTGTTTGGGCTGAAGAGTTTGGATTTGTTGGTAGTATTATACTTCTCTTTTTTTATGGGTTGCTTGTCTTTCGAGGGCTTGAGATTGCAGAAAAGGCTTCTGATAAATTTTCACGGTTATTGGGTGCTGGAATCTCAACTATGATAGCCATCTCTCTCTTTATCAATGTCGGCATCACCCTTGGCATGCTCCCAGCCACTGGCATTCCGCTTCCCTTTGTAAGTTATGGAGGCTCATCCCTTTTAATAAATATGGTAAGTATTGGCCTGCTTTTGGCTATTAAGAGAAAGGGTTCGTAAATGTTTGGCTATCAGAAATGAAGGATTTTATCGTTTTTATTAGGATTTCTTTTGGGTGTGGCTACTCTTGTCCCGACGGTTAAAAACATCTCTTACACCATAGTAAGAAAAGGAGATAAGGAGATTATGGGGATATTGGAGATATATTTATAAAATCTATCTCCCTATCTTTCTTATCCCCATATCCCCTTTATTTACATCTTTTTTTGGCATCTTTCAACTTTTTTCGCCTGAGGTAGTCTGCCACCAGATCCTGACACTTATCTTTTATAAACCCATACCTTTTTTCATAGATCAGCATCTCTCCATCCTTATTAAAGAACCTGTTCACGCTTCTAAATCCCATTTGAAAGTAGAAGTTCCTTGATCTTTGGTCATCTGGAATATTGACGGTGATAAGTTGGAGGTTGTGTCTTAGAAGGAAATTTTCAAGGAATGTTACCAGACTTCTTCCTATGCCCCTTCTCTGTCTGTCTGCCCTTGCTGCCAGCCAGGTTATCTCATATTCTCTTTGCCATTTCATTCTTCTGTATCCAATCAATCCAATAACCTCTGTATCCTCCATATAGACATAGAACCCCTTCTCTTCTGGCTCTGGTCTTTTCTTTATAAAGGAATCGATATCCTCTTTTAATCTGTTTATGGCTAATGGATTGAAGAAGTGTGGAAGTCCAGAGAAGATTTGGATGGCACCATTTACTGTCTGTTCATCTAATGGTTGAATCATATAAAAAAATTCCTTAAAGGTTTTTTGAAATTATGCCGATATATAAATAAGGACGAGAGTGTGGGTACGAACTTTCCCCTCCTATTCTATGCCTTACTTCTCGTCCTTTATTTCTCTGTTTTTAACATAATCAAGAATGGTTTGAGCCTTTACCTTACCTATCCCTTTTACTTCAGTAAGCCCTTCAATTCCTTTCCTGGCGACATCCCCGAAGCTCCGTATCCTTACCTTCTTAAGCTCTTTTATTAACATATCTCCAACCCCAGGTATGGAAGCTACATCTCTTTCTTCCCAGTACTGCTCTTCAGTTCGAACATCTAATTTGAAACCTGTAAGTTTTGCAGCAAGCCTCACATTCTGACCATCGCGACCAATTGCCAGAGAGAGCTGGTCCTTATCTACAATCACTGTTGAACTTTTTTTCTCCTCATCTACAATCAACCTTTTTACCTTAGCTGGAGAGAGGCTCAATAAGATAAACTCCTCATAATTATCTGAGAAAGGAATGATATCAATCTTCTCGCCTTCTAACTCGTTCATCACAGAACGAATCCTGCTTCCCCTCACCCCAATACAGGTTCCAACTGGGTCAAGCTCTTTCTTGGTTGAAAGAACAGCCATCTTGGTTCTCTCCCCTGGTTCTCTGGCTATTCTTTCAATCTTGATAAGGCCTTCTGCAATCTCTGGCACCTCAATCTCAAACAACTTTTTCAGTAATTGAGGATGTGTCCTTGATAATATTACCCGTGTAGTGCGACCTACATCTTTCACATTCACTATGTATGCCTTTATTCGGTCTCCAACCCTATACCTTTCCCTCTTTAGCTGCTCTTCTTCTGGAAGAACGGCTTCAGTCTTCCCAAGATCTACAAATATAGCATCTTCTTCTATCTTACGAACAAGCCCCATAGCAATGTCTCCTTCTCTCTCCTTAAACTCCTTAAACACAATATCTCTCTCAGCCTCTCGTATTCTTTGAGTAACAACCTGCTTCACAGCCTGAGCTATTATCCGAGAAAAATCTAAAGTAGGTTGCGAAACCTCTAATGTATCTCCTATTTCAGCATCCTTTTTAATATTTCTTGCATCTTTTAAGATTATCTCCTTCCTTGAATCTTCCACCTTAGCCACAACATTCTTCAGGATAAAGACTATTAGATCGCCCTTATCAGGATTGAAAGATACCTTAACCTCAGCCCCTTCGTATCTCTTTTTGCAGACAGAGAGCAAGGACTCTTCTATCATTTCAATGAGGATATTCCTTGATATCCCCTTACTCTTTTCAATCTGAGCCAAAGATTCTATCAGTAAATTTTTCATATTAAACCTTCCTCCTTTTATTCTGGCATAAAACAAAATTTTATATTCTTTTCAGAAAAACAACAAGCACCTCACATTATAAAATTCCGTATAACAAAAAGTAAATAATTTTTTGGCTCTTTTTAATAGTAAGCAGTAATTCTATCACAAAATTTATTGCAAACTCAATTTACCTTGTTATATTATTTCTTCAGCTGACTAAATGTTTCGGAGACTAAATGGATATTCTTGTCTTACAATTTGAAAAGTTTCTTTTGGTTCTTGCCCGTATCTCTGGATTATTCTTTACTGCTCCTCTATTTTCCAGCCCAAATATCCCGTATCCTATCAAAGCAGGGCTTATTCTTCTCATCTCTTTGGTAGTTGCTCCAATCTCTATCGGCTTCATAGGAAACCCGCCAGAGAATATGATGTCCCTGGCTATTTTGGTGACATCCGAGATACTCATTGGTCTCTTGATTGGTCTGTTTGCCCAATTTATTGTCTCCCTCTTTACTATCTCAGGCGAATTTTACTCTGTGCCAATGGGGTTTGCTATAAGCAATGTCTATGACCCGATGAGTGAGGTAGAACAACCTGTGATAGGACAACTAATCGGATTATTTGGTCTGCTTGTCTTTGTTACCATAGGTGGGCCACAGACAATCTTATATGCTGTTATCAACTCATTTAAGTCTGTCTCCTTATTTTCTTTCAGCCAAGCTAATATTATTTCTGTCTCTGTAATTGAGCTTTTTTGTAAAATGTTTACTACAGCCTTAAAGATAGCCATTCCTATGGTTGCTGTCCTCTTTTTAGTCAACCTCTCTTTGGGTCTCCTCTCTAAAGCCGCACCCTTGATAAATGTTATGGTTGTAGGTTTTCCTATCACAATTATTGCCGGTCTCATCACCTTATTCTTTATCTTCCCTGTCCTCTACAGTGCCACTTTATCTATATTTGATGGACTATTTTCTGATATAGACCAACTCCTGGCAAGGCTATAGGGGTTGCGCATATTAAATTTACGCTTGGCAAATTAAGCCATCTTGATATTATACTGTTAGGAGGAAGATATGGAAAAATGTAAGAAGATATGGATGAATGGTGAGATGATAGATTGGGATAAGGCTCAGGTCCACATCCTCACCCATGCCTTGCACTATGGGACATCTGTTTTTGAGGGAATAAGATGCTATGAGACAGAAAAAGGCCCTGCTGTCTTTAGGCTGAAGGAACATATAGATAGGCTATTTGCTGGCTGTCATGCCTATAGAATGAAGATTAGGCATCCAAAAGAAGAACTTATCTCAGCTATATGTGAGCTTATTAAGGAGAATGAATTAAAGAGTGGCTATATAAGACCCATTGCCTATGTTGGCTATAAGGAGATGGGGCTATTCCCACTCAATAACCCAACAGATGTAGCTATTGCTGTCTGGCCCTGGGGCACATATTTGGGAGAGGAAGGCTTGAAGAATGGCATAAGGTGCAAGGTCTCATCTTGGCTTAGGATTGATTCAAGGATCTTGCCACCGCAGGTGAAATGCTCAGCCAACTATGCTAATAGCGTCCTGGCAAAGATAGAGGCTTTGGACTGTGGTTATAATGAGGCTATTCAGCTCAATTTAGCGGGTTTTGTGGCAGAGGGGCCAGGGGAAAATATCTTCTTGGTAAAGAATGGGGCATTGATAACACCGCCAGAGGACGCTGGAGCGCTCTATGGAATAACAGCCCAGTCTGCTATGGCTATAGCTAAAGATTTTGGTATAGAGTGTCTCAAGAGAAATCTACTAAGAGAGGAGCTATTTTCTGCAGATGAGCTCTTCTTCACAGGCACAGCCGTAGAGATTACACCCATCAGAGAGGTTGATGGAAGGGTAATTGGAGAAGGCACCAGGGGTGAAATAACCCGCAAGATTCAGGAGAAATTTTTTGAGGTGGCAAAGGGTAAAGATCCTTCTTATCATAGTTGGCTCACATTTGTTTAAGTAATGAAGAGAATAATCATACCAGAAGAGAGAGAGGCTCTTTTTGACCTTGTAGAAGGAGAGGAGATTCTGCTTTCTGGAAGGTGCTACACAATAAGGGATTCTGCCTGTAAGAGGCTTGTAGCAGATAATAGCCTGCCTTTTGAGATGAAGAATGAGATGCTTTACTTTGCAGGGCCATCCCCAGCAAGACCAGGAGAGATAATCGGCTCTTGCGGTCCAACAACCTCATCAAGGATGGAACCCTTCTTTGAATTCTTTCTATCAAAAGGTGTTTCTGGAATGATTGGAAAGGGGCCGCTTTCAAAAGAGGCAATCTCTATTCTTGCAAAATATAAGGCAGTCTATTTTGTGGGCATAGGTGGAGTTGCTGCCTATCTTTCCCAGTTTATAAAGGCATCAACGATAATTGCCTATCCTGAGCTTGGCACAGAGGCTATCCATAGACTTATTCTTAAAGACCTTCCTTTATATACAAAATGAAGATATTAGTAACTGGAGGAGCTGGTTTTATTGGGTCTAATCTTTCTGATAGACTGATTAAGGAAGGGTATGATGTGGTAGTGGTGGATAATCTTGCCAGTGGAAGAATAGAGAACATAAATCCTAAAGGTAGGTTTTATCAGATGGATATTCGGGATAAAAACCTTTCTTTTCTTTTTGAAAAGGAAAGACCTGATTTTGTTAGTCATCATGCGGCCCAAATTGATGTGAGAAAGTCTGTAGCTGAGCCTATATTTGACGCAGAGGTAAATGTGCTGGGAACTATCAATATCCTGGAGAATTGCAGAAAATATGGGGTAAAAAGGGTAGTCTTTGCCTCATCTGGAGGGGTTTTATATGGAGAGGTTGAGAAGGGGAAAAAAGCAAAAGAGGATTTTCCAACCCGGCCTATCTCTCCTTATGGAATCACAAAGCTTTGTGTAGAAAAATATCTGGAGTTTTACCAAGAAACTTATGGGATGAACCATGTTATCTTAAGATATGCCAATGTCTATGGTAGAAGGCAAGATCCTTTTGGAGAGGCAGGTGTTGTGGCTATATTTATCCAAAAGATGCTCAAGAAAGAGACCCCTACTATCTTTGGCGATGGGAGCCAGGAAAGGGACTATGTTTGTGTTGATGATGTGGTAGAGGCAAACCTATCTGCCTTAAGCAAAGGTGATAACTGCAAGCTAAATATTGGCACAGAAGTAACAACCTCTGTGCAGGAACTGTTCTTGCAACTTCAAAAGATAATAGGCTTTACAAAAGAACCAAATCTTACTCAAGAACGACCCGGAGAGTTACAAAGGTCTTGTCTGGATATATCTAAGGCCAAGAGTTTATTGGACTGGGCCCCAAAGAAAAACTTAGCCAAAGGATTGGCTGAAACAGTAGAGTATTTTAGAAAAGGTAGCGATATTTAGAGAGATTGCGGAATGGTTCACTCTTATTTAGAAAGCTTGCAGCGTAAAAAATGGAAATTAGAAATTGGAAATTAGAAATTAGGAAGAAATTCAAAATTATATCTTCTCTCTTGCCAATTTTTAATTTCAAATTCTCATTTCAAATTTCGTAACTGTTTACCCAAGTGAAGTGTAAAAGTGTAAGGTAAATAGTAAGAGGTTATCGGTTACCGGTAATCGGTTATCGGTAAAGAAAAGTATCCATTGGTTGTTACCGATTACCTGATTACCGATTACCATACTTCAAATGAGTAAAGTGTTACGAAATTTGTTTGAAAAACCCACCCAAGATATTATCCCTAAATAAAACCAGAAAAGATACCCGGATTTTCCATATAAGGTATGATTCACCATACCATGAACCAAAAAATCTACTATACAAGCCAATATACCCAATAGTAATATCCTAAATTCCTCTTGTTTTTGAACAAGATTCCACCCAAGCCTAAATGAAGCAATAATGAGCCAAAAAAAAGCAAAAATACAGAGGACCCCTGTTTCTCCTGCTATTTGTAGATACATATTAAGAACATATTTGTGGCTACGACCAAACCTCTCTTTTATTTTCTCGGACATATGATCTTGCCAAAATTTCTGAAAACTACCAGGCCCATAACCTAAGAGTGGTCGCTCTTTAATCATTAAGATTGCAGCCTTGCATTGGTAAACCCTGTATAAATTTGAAGAATCTTGAGAATCAAAAATGGTTGATGCTCTTTCAATCTGATAACTGAAAAGAAGGAATATGAATATTCCCAACCCAAAAAATAGTTTTCTACTTAAAAATATAGCTAAGTAGCACAGTGCAAGGATGCTTCCTACCCATGCACCTCGAGTCCCATTAATCACTAAACAAAAGACCATTATTGCTATAGAAAAAATCAGGAGACCTTTAATCTTCCTTGAGAAATTGCAAAAAAACATAGCAATTGTTAAAGGAATCACCATCCCCAAACACTCTCCAAGGGCTCTATTTGATAAAAATTTTTGATTAGTCTCTGGATCAAGAATAAACTGAATCATCTTGAAACCAGAAAAGATTGAGAGGCTCCCTATTAAACAGACCAAAAGCCATTTTATCTGCTTCTTTTCCTTTATTCCGTAGATAACAAGAAAGTAGGGTAAAATCCTTTCTAATATCGGATGGAGGCTATCAAGTCTCTGTCCAAGCGGAACCTGGGACATAGCAGTTGAAAGAAGCAGTATTCCTAAAAATACAAAGATTGGAAGGTTCAAGGGCATATTTTTTATCTCAAACCTTTTTGTCAAAACTATTCTGCCAATCCAACCCAAGACTGACAAAACAACACCGATTGTTATTGCAGAAATTGAGGTAGTAGCAGCTAAAGCATAGATAAACAGACCAAGAAGTATTATAAAATCGCATACCCTATTTACTCTATTCATTTCAGAAACTCCTTTACACTTTCTAATACCATTTCAGGTGCAATCTTTTCCATGCAGTTATAAAGATTACAGGATAAACTACATCTTTTCTGACGACACACTACATCAGGCACAAGCACTACATTCTTTTCTCCCAAAGGCCCCCATTTTACTGGGCTTTGAGAAGAAATTGGAGAAAACAGAGCGATCACAGGCTTACCTAAGGCAGAGGCTATGTGCATAGGCCCTGTGCTTGGTCCAATGAATAGGTCATAGAGAGAAAATAGGGCTATCAACTGGGAAAGATTTGTCTTTCCAGAAAGATTGAGAGGATTTGCCTTTGCTCTTATGAGTATTCTGTTTATCAAAGCCTCCTCATCCTTGCTTCCCGTAATAACAACATTTTTGCCTTCCAACAATTCAATTAACTTAGCATAATAATTTTCTGGCCAATTTAAGGCAGAGCCCAGGGAGCCTGGATGTATCCCAATTATAGGTGAACCACCTAAGTTTTTCAACATCTCTTTAGCCCAGAGCCTCTCTTCTTCCTTTATCCAAAGGCTTATCTTCTTTTCTTTGTTTGTCGCACCTGCTTTTTCAACCAACTTCAGGCAGTAATCTCTTTCATGACACTGCCTTCTGTGGATATAGACCCTCTGGTTGAATAAAAGACCGATAGGCTTATATCCTGTTCCTATGCGAACAGGAATCCTACTTAAGAGACAAAGCCATCCATTCCTCCAGCTTGGATATAAAACCAGAGCCAGGTCAAACTTTCTTTCCCTAATCTTCCTTGCTAACTCAAAAACTCCCTGACCCTTATCAAGGATTATCTCATTGCAATCTGGGTTTTTATACAAAATATCACAGGCATAAGGCTGAACCAATAGGCTAATATGAGCCTCAGGATAAGCCTTTCTTAAAGCAGATACAGCAGGAAGGCTCAAAATGAGATCACCTATCCTGTCGTTTCTTAAAATTAGAATCTTCTTTTCCAACATTTCGTATAAACCTCTTTTTGTCTTTGCTATAGCGGTATCTATACCCAAAAGCAACAGGTTTACCAAAAATTATAAGCGTTCTGCGTACAGCGTTCTGCG
>JASEHO010000035.1 GCA_030018505.1 bacterium | reverse complement strand
CTTCGAATCTGTTGTTCATCTCCTTTGTCAGTTCCTCAAATCGCTTGTCCATTGCTTCAAATCGCTTGTCCATTGCTTCGAATCTGCGATTGGCTTCTTCTCTGCTCTTCTGTATTTCTGCTATCACCCTATTCAATTCATCCTTAGTGGCAAGAGACTCACTCAAAACCACAGAGACCTCTCGCCTGAAGTTATCATCCTTCCTTAAAAGAAAAGGCAAAACACTCAAAATGTGTCTTGCTTCTTCCTTTGCTAATGAAACAGCCATTTTTTTCTCCTATTTTCTAGACTTCAATAATTATACTATAATACTATAGTTTCGTAAATTTTTGCAAAATCTTTTTTAGCGAAGCAGCTTAAGTTCTTATTCTCTGCTCCTGTCCTCCCATCCGCCACCGAGGACCGTATCCCCTGCATTTACTGCATTTATTGCTGCCTGAATGGTCGTATAGCTGCCTGGCACATTTAGTGTTGCTGCCTCAGCTATTTTACCATATCCAAAACTAGAATCCCTAAACCTATCACAAATAGTTTCTTCATTCTACACCTCCTGTTTTTAGACAAAAAAAGGCAGGTCTTGTTTTTGACCTTTGGCAAAGATATTTTTTGTCAAGCCTTAAAGCAACTTCAAATTCTTCCCTATTTTCTTTGTTCTTTGTAGATTCTCTTGAGTAGAAGTTGGGCAGAGCTATAATTGGGGTCTATTTTTATGGCTTTTTTAAGCTCTAAGATAGCTTTTTCCTGTTTGCCAAGGTTATAATAGAGACGGGCACGGTTAAAGTAAGAGACAGCTGTATTCGTAATACATACACCAGCTGTAGAGTCTATAAGGCCATTCTTGAAATCCCTGTATCTTACCAGACCCATTCTATTTTCATCAACTATCCCCAGGAGCTCTTCATTTGGTATATCGTTTTTTGTTATCTTAGCAAAGATTCCTTCTGGAATAAACTCATATTCTGTTAATATGCCGGGTCCAGGAAAGATATAAAAAGGTCTGAACTGAAGGTTTTTCTTGACCATATCCTCTATCCTTTGCCACTTTACCTCATCAAAAGAGAGAATATCTTTCTTAACAGGATAGAACTCAAAGGGAATGTCTGGATGAGTCTTCTTAAAATTAGTTACTGTCCATTCAAAGTGGAAATTATGAGGTTCAACCAAGACTACATCCTCCCTCAGCCTTTCCACATATCGGAAATACCATGTATTAAAAACCTCCAGGTCGCTACCAGTAAGAATAAGCACAGCGTTCTCTCTTAATGGCTTTAGGGTATTTAAGGCATAGTCATAGGTAAAATAGTATCTGTTTCTATCATTTGTCTTATAGTTGGAAATGGCTGGGAAAAGGGGCATTAAAAGGAAAATAATGCCAAGCAAACGCAGTCTTATCTTAGACAAGATACAGATTATCCCCCATATCCCAAAACCAATCCAGATAGAGCCAATAAGAAATGGAATCATATAGTAAAGCTCTATGCTTGGATGTCTGTAAGAGACTGAGATTAAGATGTCTGTCAGAAATATTATGGCTAATAGAAGGAAATAAGAGACCCTTTTTATGGCCATAACCACTATTCCCAAAAGACCAAAGAGAATGGGATATAATGTAAATTGGGAGATGAAGAAGAAGCGGGTTTGCTTAATTGCCTCAAGAATTAACTCAACCACACCAAGCCTTGCAAAGAGAAAGCTATATCTTTCTCCTTTTATTGTCTCAAGGAATCTGGTCAAGGTATTAGGGTTGCTCCAATTGATAGGAGGGTTGTTTGAGGCGGCTATCAGAAGATAGATGTATAGAGTAAGGGGCAGGAGAAAGAAAAGAAGCATTACAAGTAGGGTGGAGGGTTTAAGTCTCAAGGTGTAAGGAAGCCTTAAGATAATTAAGAGATTAGAATATAGGAGTAAGAAATGAGACCAGATCCCTTTTTTCTTTAAGCCCCCAATCTTTATCTTTTCACCCCTAAGCCTATTTTTCCATAAGAGAATCAGGCCAAAAAGAAAGCTTCCTGGCAAAAGAAACAAGGTTTGTCTATGGTGACTTAGACCAAGACCAATACAGAAAAAGAGAAGATAAAGATATGGAGAGTGATCAACATATCTTTGACCACATTTCTCTGCCCATTTTATAAAGAGAAAAATGATAAGGCTGGCAAAGGTAAGATTGGGTAGATACTGACCAGCAAAGGTGGATTGTTGCCAGAAGGTATAAGAAAAGGCAAGAGATAGAGAAGCAACCATAGAAGGGATTATTCTGGTAATCGGCTTGGTAATCAATTTTGAGGTAATAAAGTAGGTAAAGAGGACTGCCAGAGAGCCGAATAAGGCAGAGAGCATGTTTATTCGCCAAGCCAAATTTCCAATTGGAATCATAGTCATCCAGAGTTTGCCCAGCAGACAATAAAGTGGATAACCAGGGGATGAGGAATGCCCAATACCCAGGCTGCCGTAGTCATATCTGCTCCATCATAGAGACCAACAGTAGGCATCAGGGTAACAAGATACACCCCAAAGGATACAAAAAAGACCAGAAGCCCACAAGCATAATCTATTCTTTCAAAAGGCTCTGGATTTATTGACTCATTCCTTGGTAGCCATTTTGCAAGCCATCCCTTCTTCACACCCCAGATTATACCCCCAGAATCTCTTTATGTCAATGCTTGGCAGATCTCCTTCACTAAACCAGGGATAGTATATTCTTTGGCCACTATCTGGAGATTAAAACCAAGCTCTTTTGCCTTTTCTTCTGTGATTGGACCTATGCAGGCAGACTTAACCTTATCCCAAAGCTCTCTTTGGTCTATCAATTCACAGAAGTTCTTTACACAGGAGGAACTGGTGAAGGTGATGAGACTGATTTCAGAGTTTTTCAGCATCTCTTTTATTTTGGTGGAGGAAGCCTCTGGTCTTATTGTCCTATAGACAGGAACAACATCAACCAATGCCCCCATCTCTCTCAGAGCCTCTGGCAAAACCTCTCTTGCTTCTTCTGCTCGCAGAATAAGAAGGTTCTTTCCAGCAATATCAAGCCCTTTCATTGCCTTAATGATACCTTCAGCCCTGAACTCTTTTGGCTCAAGTTCCACCTTTATACCAGTCTTCTCGCAAGCTTCTTTTGTGGCAGGTCCAATTGCACAGACCTTTACTTTAGCCAAGCACCTTATATCAGCCTTTTTCAGCAGCCTTTCAAAGAAAGATAGGACGCCATTAACTGAGGTGAAGATAAGCCAGTCATACTTGCTAATATTTTCAATTGCCTCATCCAATCTTTCAAAGGAATGGGGTGGTTCAATCTTTATGAGAGGAAATTCTATAACGCAAGCCCCCTCTTCTTCTAATAATCTGCTCAATTCATTTGCTTGATGTCTGGCACGGGTCACCAAAATAGTCTTTCCAAACAAAGGCTTCTTTTCAAACCAGGCTAATTTTTCCCTCAGCCTTACCACCTCTCCAATCACTATTACAGAGGGTGAGGCAATATCCTCTTTTGTAATCTCCTTGAGGCTGGAAATAATGGTCTTCTGTTTTGGTGTTGTTCCCCATCTGATAATAGCTATCGGTGTCTCCTCGGGTTTTCCTAATTTTATCAGTTGCCTACTAATCTTACTGCAATTCCCTGCTCCCATCAAAATGACTATGGTTCCTTCTAATTTCGCTATTTTTTCCCAATCAATGGAGCTTTCTTTGGTAGGGTCCTCCTGGCCTGTAAGAATAGTCAGGCTTGATGCTATGCCTCTCTGGGTCAAAGGAATCCCAGAAAATGTGGGACAGGCAAGGCTTGAGGTTACACCAGGCACAACCTCAAAAGGGACGCCTTTATCTACCAGAAAACAGGCCTCTTCTCCACCCCGACCAAAGATAAAGGGGTCACCTCCCTTTAACCTTACTACTACCTTTCCTTTATTGGCCTTTTTGACTAATAGCTGGTTGATTTCATTCTGAGACAGGGCATGTTTTGTGCTTATTTTACCAACATAGACCAGACACGCAGAAGGCTTTGCAAAGGAAAGGAGTCTTTGATTGACAAGCGCATCATAAATGATAACATCCGCATCCTTTATGCACTCTAATCCCCTTAATGTCAATAAACCAATATCCCCTGGTCCTGCGCCAACTAAATAGACCTTACCTTGTAGCACCTTTACTTACCTTTCAATAACAACGCTTTCCATCACTACATCTTTTAATGGTCTGTCTCTTGCATCTCTTTCTTGGTTGACAATCTTATTGACCACATCCATTCCCTCTATCACCTCGCCAAAGATAGAATGCTTGTTGTCAAGCCAGGGTGTAGGAGCAACAGTGATGAAGAACTGACTGCCATTAGTGTTTGGACCTGCATTTGCCATAGAAAGAAGACCGGGTTTTGTGTGCCTTAACTCTGGGTGGAACTCATCAGGAAAGTTATAGCCTGGGCCACCTGCTCCTGTGCCTGTTGGGTCGCCACCTTGAATCATAAAACCCGGGATGACTCTGTGGAAGATAACGCCGTTGTAAAAGTTTGAGTCAGCTAATTTTATAAAGTTCTCCACAGTATTTGGCGCCTTGTCAGCAAACAGCTCTAAAACTATTCCACCAAGATTTGTCTTGATTTTTGCCTTTGGTAACCTCACCTTAACCTCCTTTAACTTATCAGCCCGAACCCATCCAACAAGGCTTACTTTTGTCCAACTCCCTTTTTTCTCAAGAACCATCGCCTTTCCTTTAAGAATGGCAAGGGTTCCTGTCCCTCTCTTTCCAGACTCATCAGAATAGACAGTTGTCTCCGCTCCTTTTGGAACGACCATTTCTCCATAAACCAAACCCATTGACCCTAAAATAAACCCAAGCAATATTCTTTTCATTTCTCCTCCTTTTTCATATTGTAACACTTTGCCCATCTGAAGTAACTGTAAGTGCACCAGTCATCAGAGAAGTCAGTTAAATTCTTTACTTTCTGTTCTGTTGCCTCTTTTTCCTTCGTTATACTTCACTTGGCTAAATAGTTACTTCATATTTTCCCTTGACACTACCTTCTATATAAAGCAAACCCTCTTCCCAATAGACATTCACCTCCTCTTTGCTCTTTGGCTCAACTGCAATGGGAAACTGTAGATCTTTTACAAGGTGCGAGATATAGGAAGAACTGGCAGAGCCTGTGCCACAACAGAGGGTCTCTCCTTCAACCCCTCTTTCATAAGTCCTTACCTTAATCCTATTAGAGCTAACCACCTGAACAAGATTGACATTCGTCCCCTCTTGCGAGAAGAACGGATGGTATCTTATCGTAGCCCCTATCTTTTTTAGGTCAATGCTATCTACATCATCACAGAAGATGACAGTATGAGGCAGACCCACCCTGACAAAATGGAGCATCGGCTCAATCGGAATATATAGCCTCAAATCCTTTGGTTCGCCTACGGAAACCTTCACCTTGTCAGCTGAAACCTCAGCTCTTATCCTTCCAGCAATTGTCTCAAGCTCCAATTTAGAACCAGTAATCCCTGTAGAATGGGCAAACCAGGCTACACACCTTGCTCCATTTCCACACATCTCTGCCTCTGAGCCATCACTATTAAAGATTCTCATCCGAAAGTCCGCAGTCTTTGTTGGCTCAATAAGAAGCAAGCCATCTACATCTTCCTTACTACAAAGCCCCTTTGCCAACTCAGGATTAGCCTCTATCTGTCTATCCAGATTATTTATCAAAACAAAGCTATTCCCTGAAGCAGAAATCTTTATATACTCCATATCTCTGATTTAGACTAATAGGCTAAAATTGCATTTAGACCCCTCAAGCCCTTTTGGAATAAAGTCAAAGATTAAAAATAAAGTAAGCGTTCAGCTTTCAGCAGTCAGCGGTCAGATGGAGAAGGAAATGAAAGCTGATAGCTAATAGTTGCATTAGCCACAACACCTTGACATTCTGTAACTATTTACCCATCTGAAGTGAAACAACAACCATGTAAATGGAATTCATTGCAAAATTATCAATGAGCAATTAGCAATTAACAATGAAGAAGAGAAATAATTTTAAAATGCTAATTGCTAATTTTACATTTTACATTGAACTTTACTCGGTTACTTCAGATGAGTAAAGTGTTACGACATTCTTAGTTTTTCTTTAACGAATGCATTCTTATTTCTGAATTACAGTTAAGTATATATATTCTACTTAAAAAATTGCAAGATAGGAGGAGATGGCACTCTTTATATCTTTTTGGCTGATAATTGCAGAACAGACAGCGATAGCATCTGCACCCCTTTCTTTGACAAGGTCTATGTTTTCTAAATTTATCCCTCCAATGGCAACCATTGGCAGGCTCACCCTTTTCTTTACCTCGCTGATAAAATCAAGACCCTTTGGATGGAGTTCTGGCTTTGTTGATGTCCGAAAGATAGGACCTACTGAGATATAATCCGCACCTCCTTCCTCTGCTTTTTCTGCCTCCTTTAGGGTATGGCAGGTTATGCCAATCACCCCAGGGAATATCCTTTTGGCGTCTGAGATATCCATATCCTTCTCCCCAAGATGCAGACCCCAAGATTCAACAGCTAAAGCCACATCACACCTGTCATTGATGATAAGGAGGAACTCCTCAGAAAGACTCTTTATCTCTTTAGCTATCTTGATGAACTCTCTTAAACCAATATCCTTTGCCCTGAGCTGAATAAGTCTTAAGCCAGAATCTTTAAGCTCTCTGGCGAGAGAGACAGGCTCACATAACCCGGTGTTAATGATAAGGTATAATCCAGAAAGGGCTACCCTTTTTAAGAGGGTTTTTTCTATCCCATAAAGCTGATAGCGGAGAGAAGAGATATTTGGGTTTGCAAAATCTTCTAAAACCCGTAAGCCCTCCTCACACTTAGCAAAGTTCTTGGTCAATACATCTTGCCAATCCTTCTTTTTTGGAGATTCAAATCTTCTTCCTTCATCTCTTTCAATATCCCTTGCCGCGATAAGAATCTGTGCAGGCGGTAAGAACATATGAAGGTTATGTCGTATCTTTCTTATCTCTTCTGCCTTCTTATAATCCTCTATGATAAACCGGGCTATATCTTCTAAAACCCGCAGCGACTCCCTTACCCGATTCAGATTAGCATCAATAAGCCTTATAGTATTCCGCATAGACTTGATTATTCAACAATCAGCCAAGAAATTCAAAGTAGTAAGCTGATCTCCTCTCATAATGATTTACATTGACATTTTAAGGTTTGGAATGACATAATTGCAAAAAAAGAATATATACTTGTAAATTCTGGTGACTGGTGCTCTGTTCCTAAACAAGTCCTATTGACTGATTATAAAGAAAGGTCAATAAGTTATTGGAAGGGTTGATTTATTATAAATAGGAGGTGTGTTATGCAAATTACAAGTTTAGGTCCTAAGCGACAAATAGGCGGAAATTGTTTCCTGGTTCAATTCAAGAATGGGAGTAAGTATTTTCTTGATTGTGGAGTAGGATTACTTAAAACAGAGGAGTTAGGTGGAGAAAGTTTCTGGAATATCTACTCGTATCCTAAACAATTATTAACAGACTTTGATTTTTATCCAGTAGAGCCTTCTCAACAAACAATTGATAAATTTAATCTGACCAATTCAAGTGCTACCCTTTTAATCTCTCATCCACATACCGACCATTATATGGGTTTTCCGTCCATCGCTAAATATGTAAAAGATATTATTGCCCCCAAATCAGTTATTGATTATTTCATCCCTAAAATCCTGAATGAATTAACCCCTGAAGGTGAAAAAGAAAAAGAGTATGGTTTTAAGTTTAACACAATCAAAGATGTTCTATCAAAGGCTAAGGCACTTGAATTTAAAGATACATCTACAAAAATAAATAATGTTCAAACTATTCAAATAGACCATTCGACGATTCCTTCTTTTATGTATCTTATTCAGGAAGGAGACGAAAGATTAGTTTATACCGGTGATTTTAGAGGACAAATCTTTTCACCGGACAAAGGTCAATTACCTACCACAAAGGCAATTAATATCTTAAAAAAATGGATTGAAAAAACAGATGTCCTTATTTGTGAAGGAACTAACCTTGAACCTGCTCCTACGGCTTTGACAAATGAAGAGGCATGTAAGTTAATCAATAAGAATTTGAAAGAGATCAAAGGTGGTTTGGGAATCATTATTCGCTCTGGAGATTATTCTTTAGTTATGCGGTTATTTGAAATGATTAAAAAATATGATACTACTCGACAGTTCTTTATCGTAAAGAATTACTATGATTGGGTAGTAGGTAAAGAGACACGAGAGCATCTTGATAAGGAGGTTATCCCTCAAGAGTTGACAAAACTTCTACAAGAACTCTTTCAATCAGGCAAGATTAGATATGCTACGAGGGAAAAAGATGTGAACAAGGCTATTTCTCCAGTGCTTATCTCAACTACTTATCAGAATGAAATGTCAGAATTCAATAAAATTATCCGGTATTCCTTTGATAAGGTATTTTCTAAATGTTTAGTAATGGTGAGTCTATCAATGAGTTACAGCGAACATTGGACTCAAAGGGCAGAAAGGCTTTATGAATTATTGAAGTTGCGTAAAATCCTTCTTGAGCCTTACTATACATCAGGTCATGCTACAGTAAGTGAGCTCATAGATTTAATCAAGGCATTAAAGCCTAAGACAGTTATTCCTGCTCATAGTTTTAATCCCGAATATTTTCATACCCTGATGAGGGAGGCTGGTTTAGAGCACAAAAGGGCTGTTATTCCTTGCCAGGGTGAGATTGTCAATATAAGACTGATATGCGGTATATAGTTGGCATTAGTGGTGCAAGTGGTGTGATCTATGGAAAGAGGACAGTTGAGTTATTGGCAGAAGAAAATGAGGTCTTTTTGTTAATAACAGATACAGCAAAGGAGATATTTAAGCAAGAGTTAGATATTGACGCAGATGATTACTTTGCTGATAGAAAGAATATCCATTGCTTAGACAATCATAATCTAAATGCTTCAATTGCCAGTGGTTCTTTTCAGACAGATGGAATGGTAGTTGTCCCTTGTAGTATGGGCACCCTATCTGCTATAGCCTGTGGTGGGTCAGACAATCTTCTTGAAAGAGCTGCAGATGTTGCCTTAAAGGAGAGAAGAAGGCTTGTTCTTGTTCCCCGTGAGACCCCGCTTTCTGAGATTCACCTTACCAATATGCTCACATTAAGAAGGATGGGAGCAGACATCCTTCCAGCTATGCCCTATTTTTATAACAAACCCCAGAGCATAGTTGATTTGGTTGATAGCTTGGTAAAAAGGGTTCTGCAGATATTAGATAAATCGTATAGGGTATAATTGGCTAAAAAGATATGATTATCTGTAAGAAATGTGGCTATGAGAACTTAGATGGTGCTTTATACTGCAACCTATGCAAGGAGCTTTTTTCTAAGAAAGTAAAGAAGATGACGGTAGCAGACCTTCCATCAGAGCTCAAGTCTCAGCTTTTTGACCAGCAGAAGAAGATAGAAGAAGGGTCTATGGCAAAAAGTTTATTTAGTGGTATTCCCAAAAAGAAGCTATTGACACTTGCCATAATCATTGGGGCAATCATCGTTCTCTCTCTCCTTGCTTTTCTACTTTCTAAAAGATAAAATAATAGAACATTTTTGGAAATCTGATAGTTTCTCAGCACACAAATTTATGTATAGACAAAAAGTAATAAAATTATATATAATACCCGTTGAGGGAAAAAAATGACTCTAATAAACCTACTTCCACCAGAGATAGCTGAAAAAAGAAAAAAGAGGCAACAATTAGTGTTGGTCTCTGCTTTATTTTGTGTTTATGCTATGGTGTTGGCTGGAATCTGGTGTTATTATGCGATGCAGAAACGTATGTTAACTACGGAGATCAAGGATTTAGACAAGAAGATAGCTGACCTTGTCCCAATTATTACTGAGGTGCAACGAATAGAAGTAGAAAACAATGAGATAAAAAGAAGGGTCGGTGTTATTAATGGCTTGGCGAAAGGAAGGTTTCGTTGGGTGACAGTAATGAATGAATTTTCTAATGCTATGACTGAGGATGTTTGGATAAGTAGCTTCTTGCCTTTAGAGGAGAATAAAATTTCCGTTGCCTGTTCTGCTTTTTCTAATTATGCTGTGGCAAATTTTATGGTTAGCCTGATGAAGAATCCATTTTTTGCTAATATAGAGGTTGGTAGTGTTTCAGGCGATGATATTAAAGGTTTTACGATTACAATGAACTATCTTTACGGAGATTAAAAGATGGGTGGTAAATTAACTGAACAGCAGAAATTATATGTTGTTATTGCAGCCGTTATTATCGGTGGAGGTTTCTGTTTCTATAATTATAGCGTTAAACCTTCCCGAATAGAAATAGCAAGGCTTAAATTGGACAGGAATCAGAAAGAGCAGAAGTTCAAGGAAGATAGCAAAACAGCCGCAAGACTTCCTTATGTCCGGGCTGAATCTGCAAAACTCAGGAAAGAGTTGGAATATAGTGAAAAGGCTTTGCCAAAAGAGAAGGATATACCATTTCTTCTCTCTACCTTAACAGAAATCTCTGAGGAGAATGGGATTTCATTCAACTCTTTTTCTCCAAATAATGTTACAAGTCAAGGTGATTATTCTACCCTTCCTATAACTCTTTCCGGGATAAAGACAACCTATCATAATTTAGCCGTATTTCTTGCAGCAATTGGAAATCTTCCTCGTTTAATTAGTCCGACAAAAATCCAGCTTACAGGTATAACGACAAGGATGGAAAAAGGTGCTTTAGAAGGAAAAGAAGAAAAAGAGGAGACAATATCAGTAACTTTGCAAGTTGAATCATACATATATCAGTAAATACAAGTATAGTTTAAGTGATAAAAAGAAAAGAATAAATGAAGACAAAAGAGATTGTTTTAATACTATTTATATTGCTGGTAGGTGCAGGGTGCAAGAAGAAAGAATCAGAGCAATCTGTCGCTGTTCAGCCATCTCCTCCTGTGGTGCTGGAATTTAAGGAACCAGAACCAGAGCAGTATATTTATAAAGACTTTGGAAGAAGGGACCCATTTGTACCACTTGTTGAGGCTCAACTTGGAAGGATAACTTCAGGAGAGAGGTTGGAAGAGATGAAAGTGGTGATAAGGGCGGAAGAGGCAGAGACAGAGATTACAGGCCTTGAAACATTTGAGCTTTCTGGGCTTGTGTGGGATAGTAAAGGAGAGGTTGGATTGATGACATCCGAGAATAAGTCTTTTACTATGGTTGATGGAAGGATCTTAAATGAAGAAGGAGAAGCTCTTGAGGATATAAGGGGAAAGAGGGATAAAAAAGAAATAGTTTTAACTAAAAAAGATAAGAGTGCTATCTTAAAAATTAAGGAGGAGAAGAATTTAGGAGAAGGAGAGGTGAAATGAAAAAGATAATATTGATAATGATATTTGGGCTTTTTGGAAAGTATGCTTTTGGGTATGAGATTACAGGTATTAGAGCCTATGATGAAGGGCAAAAGACCTTTATCAGTATTTTGGCATCAGAACAACCGCAGTATCGGGTCTTTACTATAGAAAAGCCTGCACTGCTGATTATTGACCTCTTGAATGCAAAGGGAGACTCTATTAAGGCAAAGAATGAGAGTAAAGCTGTCCTTTCTATACAGGTTTCTCAAAGAATGAATGAGCCGATAAAGATTGCCAGGGTAGCCATAGAATTAAGTCGGATTTTTCCATATCAGATCCTCACAGATTCAAAGAATGTTATTCTTCAAATAGAGACAGGGGTAAGGTCAGTAGAAAAGATAGCAGAATCCGAAGAAGAGATATTGACTGAGATACCTTCTACAGCCTTACCTCCATTTGGAAAGATGGAAGAAGCAATCATACCTAAAAAACTGGTAGTAGAAAAAGAGCAGGAGATAGCCACCATATCCCTTAAATTCAAGGATGTGGATCTTAGGGATGCACTTTCAGCCATAGCCAAGAAGATAAAAAGGGATATTATTATTGGTGATAGGGTTGAGGGCAATATAACCATTGAGCTAAATGACCTATCCTGGAAGAAAGCGCTTGACCTCATTCTTAAGACATACAACTATGAGTGGGCTGAGGAGGGAAATGTAATTCGGGTGGATACAAGAGAAAATCTCATAAAGACCGCTTTATGCACAGAGATTGTTTCTGTAAGCTATGATAAAGCAGACAATATGGCTTTGTTGGTAACCCCACTGCTTGACCCTGATGCAGGAGGAAAACTGACTGTAGATAAAAGGACAAACTCTTTGATTATTAACACCACCATTTCTAATCTGAGGGAGATAAAAGAGGTGATAAAGAGGCTTGATGCACCAACCCCTCAGGTGATGATTGAGGTGCAAATGATAGGCATAAGTGAGGATCCACAAAGGGCTTTAGGTTTTCAATGGGGATTAGCTAATCAGACAGGTTATAGTTTTGGTGGTGCTGATAAGGGAGGAGATTTGAAAGCAGCAGAAGTGGGGCTTGGTATTGGTGGAGCCAAAAATCAATTGACTATAGGCCATATTATGGATACAAAGAGGCTTTTCTTTGCTATCTCAGACCTGGTAACAAAACAGAAAGCAAATATTATTGCCTCACCAAGGATTGCTACATCAGACAATCAACCTGCAAAGATTAGTATAGGCGATAGCATTCCTTATATGGAAGAAGTGCCAGGAGCAGGCGGTCCGGCTCTCGTGGCTAAGTTTATGGATGTGATGACAAAACTCAATATTACCCCAAGGGTCAACCCTGATAAGAGTATCAACTTAGATATTGATGTAAGTGATAAGACCGGAAATCTCATATTGGTTACATTTAGAGGATATACCTACGATGCTCCTAATACTACAGAAACTAATGTTAAGACCCAGATATTGATTAATGATGGAGAGACAGTGGTCATTGGCGGATTAATTCAAAGATCTGATAGAATAACTGAAACCTCTGTCCCGTTTCTGGGTGATTTTCCTTTTATAGGGCGGTTTTTCAGACACACAAGCGCAGGAAGAGCAACCAGCAGACCCATGAAACAGGAGATACTCATCTTCATCACGCCTCATATTATTAACAGGTAACACTCAAGCCTTATGAAGTAACGGGTAAAATTCAATGTAAAATGTAAAATTAGCAATTAGCATTTTAA
>JASEHO010000034.1:10991-13355 GCA_030018505.1 bacterium | reverse complement strand
GAGATGGAGCATATAAAGAGTTTGTATCAACCGTTACATTTTTTGCACCAAAGCCTAATCATTCTAATATTGTGCAAAAATATTTAGAACGCTCAAGGATAAAGATTATATTTTTGCCTACTTATTCACCAAATTTGAATTTGATTGAACGTTTATGGAACTTTTTTAAGAAGAAGGTGATGAGAGGTAAATATTATGTAGGTTTTTTGGATTTTAAGGAAAGTATCATTAAATTTTTCAGGAATATTTCTGTATATAAACCTGAGCTTAAGAGTTTACTTACTGAAAAATTTCAACTTATAGGAAGCTAATTTTTTGCAAACCAATTTTTATTGGGTATATAATAAATAAATAGTAAATTAAAATCAAAAATTGAAATCTCAAAATGCAAAATGAAAACAAAATCAATAAAAGAACAGTTCAAGGCATTAACGAACTTTTTTGAACGAGAGAATCTCGATTATGCAGTTATCGGAGCATTTGCTCTTTATGCTTATGGATATACCAGGGCGACACGAGATGTTGATTTCATTACTCGAAGTGAATACCAAAAAAAGATTATTGATTATCTTGAATCACTTGGTTTTGAGACATTGAATCGTTCAGAGGGTTATTCCAATCATTTACACCCAGTTGGGTCAGTGAGGATAGATTTGGTTTATATAGGTGGAGAAACCGCCAATATCGTTTTCGCATCTACAGAGAAAAAGATTGTCCTTGAAAACCTTGAACTTCCGGTAGTCAGCCCTGAACATTTGATTGCCCTGAAGTTATTCGCAGTTCAGAATGACCCTGACAGAAGATATAAAGAACTTGCCGACATTAAGGAGATTCTTCGACTCACAAATCTTGACATAGCTGCTGTCCGAGCACTTTTTAAGAAATATGGTATGGAGGAATATTGCGATGAAATTACGAATGGAAAGAACAAAGATTGATAAGCTCATTTTTCGATGGGACAATAAAGCCTCGCCGTCTTCAGAAATTAGAGAAATTGACACTAAACAAAACACGCCCTGTTTGCTTGATGAGTATTTTGATTTGTTGGCCGAAATCAAGCCACATAAACAAGAACTTCACCATACTAAAATATTTGGAGTGCCTTTTACTTTACCTTAAAAGTTATGTAAAAAGAAGAAAAGGAAAGGCTACACCGAGAAAGGGAGATGGAGGCCTCTTTTGGCCGTCGGGACAAAAGTAGCCACATCCATTATTTATTGTAAGTTCAATTTATTATAAATAATAGCTATCAGCTGTCAGTTTCCAGTTGTTTTTATTGTTTTGATAGCTGAATGCTTACTAAAATTTGCTAAATGATAAGGTTTATTCTAAAGAGATTACTTCACGCTATTCCCCTTCTGATTGGAATTACCATAATCTCTTTCTTCATTATCCAGCTGGCGCCAGGCGACTATTTCACCCAAATGGAGCTAAACCCTGAAATAAGCAAGGAGACATTGGAGAAACTGCGGACTGATTTTGGGTATGATAAACCTATCTGGATTCAGTATTTAAGATGGCTCAAGAACCTCTCAAGGTTTGACTTTGGGGTCTCTATCTCCTATCATATTCCAGTGGCTACATTGATTAAACAAAGAGTCCTTGCTACTCTATACCTATCCCTTGTGGTTATATTCTTTCTCTGGCTTATCTCCATTCCTTTGGGGCTCTTTTGTGCTACCCACCAGAAGAGCTTCCAGGATAAAGTGATTATGGTCAGCGGATACATTGGTATGAGCATGCCTTCCTTCTTCTTTGCCTTTCTTCTCATATTCTTTTCTGCAAAGACAGATCTTCTTCCTATTGGAGGGATTGTCTCTATAAACTTTGACGACCTGCCTTTCTTTTCTAAGGTGAAAGACCTTATCCTGCATATTACTATCCCTGCTTCTGTCATTATCTTTGGAGGTTTTGGTTATCTTACCAGAATTATGAAGGGTTACCTCCTGGATGTGCTTTCTTCTCCATATATTATTGCGGCCAGGGCAAGAGGGCTTTCAGAGTTCAGGGTCATTGGAAAACACGGTTTGGCCAATGCCCTAAACCCAATGATTACCATTTTTGGCTTTCAGCTCTCAGGTATCCTGGGAGGTGCAGCCCTCATTGAGATTATCACTCGCTGGCCTGGAATGGGCAGGCTGATGTTAGACGCTGTTCTCTCTCAGGATTTATATTTGGTGATGGCTGGGCTGGTCATCTCTTCCCTTATGCTAATCGGAGGCAATCTCATTGCTGACATCCTCCTTGCCCTTTCTGACCCAAGAATTAGGTATAAATAAAAAAGTCCTGGGTTAGGAGAATTTGTAACGCTTTACTCATCTGAAGTAAGTTCAATGTAAAATGTAAAATTAGCAATTAGCATTT
>JASEHO010000034.1:5062-10981 GCA_030018505.1 bacterium | reverse complement strand
CTTTACTCATCTGAAGTAAGTTCAATGTAAAATGTAAAATTAGCAATTAGCATTTTAAAATTCTTCTTCAAAAGTTAATTGCTAATTGATAATTTTGCAATGAATTCCATTTTTACCTGGTTGTTGCTTAAATAGTTACAAATTCTTTACTGGTGCCCTGGTGCTCCTTTTATACCTCCTCTAATGAGGCAGAAGGCAGAATTCCCTTTTCTATTCGTAAGTCTTCAATCTTCTGGAGAGGTGCAAAAAGTTTTTTGCGACGCTCTGAAGTAAGGCTGATAAACTCATTTTGAGCCTCGTCAATCTTCCTTCCCATTTTATCGAGAGATGCCATAAAGGCAGAATAGTTTTTATAAAATGTGCCAAACAAGGAGAGGATCTGGGCTGTTGACCTCTCTAAACTGAAGTTATCTACAGCCTGCCTGATAACGCCAAGTATGGCGTAAAGGGTAAGGGGTGAGCAAAGGACGACCTTGTTCTTCATAGAGTCATCCAGTATGCTCCTGTCACTTTCCTGAATAAACCCATAGACCTGCTCATTTGGAATGAAGACAAGAACATAATCCAGGGTGTTATCCTCTGGGTTGATATAATCTTTAGTGGTTACCTCCTTTACCCTACTCTTTACATCCCTTAGAAATTGACTCTTATATCTTCCTTTTTCTGTTTCGTTTGCTTCAAGATATAAGATGTAGTTCTCAAACGGAAACTTGACATCCATATTCACCTTAAGTCCTTGAGGTAGAAGGAAGGTGAAGTCTGGTCGCAAGCTATCTATTGCCCTTTGCTTTAGATAATTAACCCCTTCAATAAACCCGGCTAACCTCAAGACATCCTCAGCCATTCTCTCTCCCCATTGCCCACGAACCCTTACATTAGCTAAAGCCTGGTGCAACTGGCCTGTTGTCTCAGAAAGCCTTGCTGTCTGTTCAGCCGTAGATTTTAATTGATTGGTAAGCTCACCAAACTTCTGCTCCCTATCCTTTTCAAGGCCAGTCATCAGCTCTTGAACCTTCTCAAGGTCAGCCTTCATCACCTGTAAGCTTTGGTCAATAAGCAGTTTCTTTTCAGTGAGGTCTTTCTCTCCAAGCTCAGTCTGCTTGGAAAGGGTTTCTGCGGCAAGTTTCAAAAACTCATCCGAACTCTTTGATAGAGCCTCTAAGGAGAGTGCTCCAAAAGAGTCTTTAATTCTATTGATAATTATTTCTATATCTTGAAGCTTTTGGGTTTCAGCCTCTGCAATCAACTCCTTAGCAATCTTTTTTGCCTCTTTCCCTCTAAGCCAATTGATAACCAAAACAATGACAGCTCCAAAGATTACACCAGCAATAAAGCCTATTATTCCCATTCTGTAACTATTTAGCCATAAAAAGAGAATTCATTGCAAAATTATCAATGAGCAATTAGCAATTAACATTTGAAGAAAAGAGGTAATTTTGAATTGATAGTTGCTAATTTTACATTTTACATTGAATTTTTTCCCTCACCGATAGAGATTATTGCTCAAGATGGGTAAAGTGTTACCCCATTCTATGCATTAATTGCAGTTATCCCTGCTGTTGGGCAGACTTTTGCACACTCACCGCAGGCATCACACTTTGTTGAGGCAAGGCTTTGGGCAAAGGTGGGTTTTACCTCTGCCTGGAATCCCCTATTCACAAAGCCAAGTATAGATAGCTTCTTTATCTTAAGACAGGCTATTATGCACTTTCCGCAAAGGATGCATTTTCCAGAATCTAATCTTATTGGCACCTTACTAATATCTGGCTTTATCCTTTTCACTTCACCCTCAAGCCTTTTAGGCTCTACTTTATGCTCTGTAGCAAATTTTCGTAGCAGACAAGAATCTTCTTTTTCGCATCCGCAGGATAGGCATCTTTCTGACTCCTTTTTAGCGCTATCTTCTGTCATTTCGCTCTCTACTTCAGAGAAGCTCAACCCTCTGTCCCCTGGCACTACCTTATCTGTTTTATATTTAAGTCTCTCTTCTGTCTCTAAAAGGTCATCTTTTGTCCAGCCTTCTTTAGTATGGCTATAGGGCTCAGACCCTAAAACCTCTCCCCTGAGATACCCATCTATGGCTAAAGCACCTTTTCTTCCAGCAGATACTGCCTCTACAACTGTTTGTGGACCTGTTGTGCAATCTCCACCAGAAAAACAGCCTGGCTCTATCTTAGCCGGAATAAGCCTATCTGCTTTTATTCCTTCTGGAATATCAACAGCCTGACCAATGGCAGAGATTATCTTGTCACATTCAATAATAAACTCAGAGCCTTTTATGGCTACAGGCTTTCTCCTACCTGAAGAATCAGGCTCTCCAAGCTCCATTCTCGAGACTGCTAAGCCTATATCCGTAACTTTGGTTGGGGCAACAAGAAACTCTATCTTTATCCCTTCTGCCTCTGCATCCTCTATCTCTTCTTTTGAGGCTGGCATCTCTAACCGCGTTCGACGATATAAAATAGTAACATCGCAGCCAAGCCTTTTGGCTACCCTGGCTGAATCTATTGCAGTATTTCCACCACCAACAACTAATACTCTCTTACCTAAATCTTGAGCTACATTCTCTACTACCTGCTTTAAGAATTCTATCCCACTTATTACTTTATGGCTATCTTCTCCATCTACTCCCATTCTTTGGCTCTTTTGGGCACCTATACCAATGAATACGGCTTCAAAATCCCTCCTTAGCCTTTGAATCTGAATATCCCTTCCCAAGGACTTTCCGGTGATAATCTCTAAACCAAGCCCTGAAATCTCTGCATCTAATATCTCCTTTGGCAACCTATACTCTGGAATTCCATACCTTAACATCCCACCTGGCTTATTTTGGGCATCAAATACAGTAACAGCATACCCCATCCTTGCCAGATAATAGGCACAAGAAAGCCCAGCAGGTCCTGCCCCAACTACAGCCACTCTCTTCCCAGATTTTGGATTTTGGATTGTTGCTTCGCAAGATACTTCGTATGTAGATTTTGGATTTTTCAAACCCCAATCTCCAACAAACCTCTTGAGTAGCCTTATACTAAGACTTCCCTCCAAAACCCCTCTCCTGCAAGATTCTTCGCAGAATGCAGGGCAAACCCTACCCAAGGTAGATGGAAAGGGAGCCTTTTCTTTGATAAGAGCCAAAGACTCTTCATATTTACCCATCTTTATCAGCTTGATGAAGCCTTGAATATCAATCCCTGCTGGGCAGGAATTTTGACAGGGGGAAAGGCAATCTCCCCAGTGAGCAGACAATAAAAGTTCAAGGCAGAGCTTTCTTGCCTCTAAAACCTTCTGGGTATTTGTCCGAATGACCATTCCATCCATAGGCTTTGTCGCACAGGAAGGAATGAGTTTCGGGCTTTTTTCTACCTCAACTACACAGAGAAAACAAGAGGTTTGCGGAGGAAACCCTTCAAAATGACAAAGGGTAGGGATATCAATCCCCAAATCCCTTGCCTCGGAAAGGATAGTTTTGCTTCCATCTGTCTCAATCTGTTTGTCGTCTATGGTTATCTTCATATAAAAGTAAGCGCATCAGATTAAAGATAATTGTTCTTGATTCTCAGAAATATTTTTATCTTTTGGCGGAATTTCATTAAGTCTGGGAACGACAGAGGTATCTTTGAACCACCAGAACTTGCCCTCTGCACCGCCGACCTTTGCAGAAAGAAGAGTGAACTCTTTGTCGAGATGTTTTTTCAATACATCGTTTATATCAAGCCCTGTGTGAAGAGTTGTAAAATACGGGTGCGGATTTTATTTATGGGTAATTCGAGCTGCCATTTTATAGGCTCTTCCTGGAATATAGTGGGTAAATAAATTTCATTGCAAATTTAGCACTGCAAAATTTAGCATTTAAAATTTTGTTACTGCAAAACAGAAGAGGTAATTCTCTGTAAATTTAAAATTATAAATGCTAAATTTGCAATTTTCAATGAGTTTTTTTGCTTTACCGTAACCCCTCAGTTATCAGCAGTCATACCCTTACATCCTGTTCCAATAAGGATTGTAAGAAGCTCATCCTCAGTTAGTGTCTCTGCTCCCAATTCAATCAACTTACCCCCCCAGGATGAGTCCATGTTGCCTGGCAGGAATTTACCTTTTGGTCGTTTGTTTTACCTTTGCTCATTTATCAATAAAAATTTCTAACTACTATTTTTTTTGGCATATCCAAATGCTAAAAAACTATTAACCGCGAATGAACGCGAATTGACGCTAATAAAAATCTTTTCTCTTAAAAAAGCAATTCATCTTCACATTCGCGTATATTCGCGTCTATTAGCGGTTACCTATCTCCTTCTCACATTCTACTAAAATTTGCAATACTTATTTTGTGGCAGTTTCTAATAGAGCATCTTTTGGAAATCTGTTGCTTTCAAAAAATATATATCAATACTCTATCCCCTTTCTTCTTTCTATACAGGTGTTATACGGATGCTTTATCTCTTCTATCCTACTTACTAATTCTGCCTTTTCTGTTATCTTTTGAGTAGCACCTCTTCCTGTCAAGACCAACTCTAATCCCTCTGGCTTAATCTCCATTATCTCCAACACCTCTTTTTCCTTCAGAAACCCATCGCGGATAGAGATGTTTATCTCATCCAATATAAGCAGGTCATATTTATTCTCGCCATAGAGCTTCTTGATAAATTCTAATCCAGCCAAGCTCTCCTTACGCATCTCCTCAAAGGAGACATCCTTATAAAAATGTGGGTGCTTTTGGGCAAATCCAAAGGTATCCACACCGAGCTTCTCCAAAACCCTTATCTCCCCATAATCCCAAGCCCCTGGCTCCTTATAAAAGTAGATATAGCCAACACTGAGCCCCTGGCCCCTTGCCCTTACAGCCAAACCTATGGCCGCAGTTGTCTTTCCCTTGCCATCACCTGTATAAACTTGAATTAACCCTTTCTCCATCTCTGTCTCTCCTCCTCTGAAACCAAGTATATATAAGGCTTAGAAGATATTGGATTCTCCTTCACCACCACAAGAACCCCATAGACATCTTCTATTGCTTGGTAGGTTAAGACCTCTTTTGGGCTACCAACCTTAGAGATAGCCCCATCTTTCAAAAGCACCAACCTATCACAGTATTCACTGGCCAGGTTCAGGTCATGCAGGACAACAATAATTGTCAGCCCTGCTTTATTCAGCCTCCGTAGCAGGTCTAAAACATAGAGCTGGTGGCTAATATCCAGATGCGCTGTAGGCTCATCTAAGATGAGTAGTTCAGGCTCCTGGGCTAATGCACGAGCAATAATAGCCAACTGTCTTTCACCTCCACTCAAGGTATCCATTGGTCTTTCTTTGAAAGCTGATGTATTGGTCATATCCATTGCCCTCTCTGCTAACTCCATATCCTTCTTCTCCTCTAAAAACTGCCAGGCTGAAAAATGCGGAATCCTACCCAAAAGAACAAACTCCAAAACCTTTATATTTAAGGATATTTCGACCTGAGTAGCAACAGCAACCTTTTTGGCTAATTTTTTGAAACTCAACTTTTCTATATCATCGCCACAAAACAAGATTTTACCTTCCTTTGGTTTGATAATCTTAGTCATTGCTCGGGTAATGGTTGTCTTTCCTGAGCCGTTCGGCCCTATTATCCCCAAAAGCTCTTCTTTTGATACCTTAAGGTTTATCCCTTTTAAGAGGAATCCATCATAACCACAAGTAAGGTTGCAAATCTCAAACATTTTTTTTGCTCAAAAGATAGATAAAGAGGCTTCCGCCAAGTATTCCTGTTATCACTCCAACAGGGAGTTCACAAGGAGAGATGATTGTCCTGGCCAATGTATCACAGAAAGTAAGGCTACCAAATCTCAAACATTTTTTTTGCTCAAAAGATAGATAAAGAGGCTTCCGCCAAATATTCCTGTTATCACTCCAACAGGGAGTTCACAAGGAGAGATGATTGTCCTGGCC
>JASEHO010000034.1:3581-4962 GCA_030018505.1 bacterium | reverse complement strand
AATGTATCACAGAGGATGAGGAATGAGCCACCTACCAGAAAAGAGGTTGGCAAGAGTATGCGGTGATCCTGACCAACAAAGAGACGCAGAAGATGTGGAATGACCAGTCCAACAAATCCAATGACACCAGCTACAGAGACGCTAAATCCAGTAAGAACTGAGGCAAGAAGAAAGAGAATTCGCTTTGACCTTTCTATATCAACGCCAAGGTGCAACGCCTCTTCTTCGCCTAAAGAGAGGGCATTAAGGCTAATAGCAAAGAAAAGGGAGGTAAGAAGCCCAAAGATAGAGATGCAGACTGCCAATCTTATAAGAGACCAGTTTGACTCCTCTAAGGAACCCATCATCCAGAAGATAATCTGCTGAAATGTTTCTGCTCGGCTAACGCTCATAATGAGCATAATCAATGATGAGGAGATGAAGCTGATCATCACACCCATCAGAAGAAGCCCTTCTATTTTCATTCTTCCCCTTCTTAAGGAAAAGATATAAATGGTAATGATAATGATTAAGCTGCCAGAAAAGCCAGAGATTGGCAAGATAAGGGTAGAAGACAATCCCAAAATAAGACTCAAGGCTACACCAAGGGCCGCACCACCTGAAATGCCCAGGGTGTATGGTTCAACTAAGGGGTTGCGAAATAGCCCTTGCAGGATGACGCCAGCCAGACTTAAGCTCCCACCCACAGCAAAGCCCAGGATAATTCTCGGCAGGCGAAGATCAAAGAGGATGCTGTATTCTGTTCTGCCTTTTCCAAAAAGAGCAATATTCCAAATATTCTTTAGGGGAATGGCCGCAGAGCCTGTGCATAAGGAAAGAATACTCACCCCAAAAAGGAGCATAATCAGAAGGGTTATTAAGGAAAGCCAGGAGATGAGTCTATTCTTCTTCATAACATTTCCAGATCCTTAATATCCTCCATACCAAATGCCATTAAGAACAATACTTATTACATTTTCATTTTACTTTTGACCTGAACGCTTACAAAAATAGTATGTGTTTAGCTCATTTTAGCATAAACAAAGGGTTCAAGGGATCCAGTGATCAAGGGATCAAGTGAAGGTAACTTTTCATCCTTTACACTTCCTCCCTTGAATCCTCGAACCCTTTTGTATAAGACACAATTTTCACCTAAACATATACCAAAAATATAATCGGCGAGGGTAGGATTTGAACTTCGGATTTTCTAAGATTCTTCATTCGCTTTGCTCATTCAGAACCTAATAAAATCTCTTGTTCCCGGCCTCGCTCACTTTATCCTCGCATCTGCTCGGCGTTCGCTTCGGCTTCAAATCCTCTCTTCCATCTTGCTTCTTCTATGGCGGCGAGGGTAGGATTTGAACTTCGGATTTTCTAAGATTCTTCATTCGCTTTGCTCATT
>JASEHO010000034.1:0-3486 GCA_030018505.1 bacterium | reverse complement strand
CTTCAAATCCTCTCTTCCATCTTGCTTCTTCTATGGCGGCGAGGGTAGGATTTGAACCCACGGTGCCTTTCAGCACAACGGTTTTCAAGACCGCCGCGATAAACCACTCTGCCACCTCGCCTCATAAGTGAATAGTGAATAGTGAATAGTGAAAAACCATAAGGATTAAATTAACTTTTAACTATACACTTTTCACTTTTCACTCATTTCATCTCCCTTCTTGCTTCAAGGGACCTGGTCATAGTTACTGGGTCTGCATACTCTAAGTCCCCTCCAACAGGAAGACCAAAGCCAATCCTTGTTACCTTAACCTCAGAAGAAGAGAGTATCTTAGAAAGATATAAGGCTGTTGCATCTCCTTCCATATTCGGGTTTGTGGCAATGATTACCTCTTTCACCACACCTTTAGAAACCCTTCTTACAAGCTCTCCTATTTTGAGTCTTTCTGGGGTTATGCCATCAAGGTGCGAGATAGCCCCTCCTAAAATATGATAAAGCCCTGAAAACCTCTTTGTCTGTTCAATCACCTGAACATCCCTTGACTGTTCAACCACACAGATTATAGACCTATCCCTTCTTTCATCAGAGCAGAACCCACATAAGTCTGCCTCAGTAATATTTCCACACTCAATACAGAATTTTACCTTTTTTACTGAAAGTATAGCGGTAGCCAACGATTCTATCTCGCCAACAGGAGAAGATATAAGATGAAAAGCAAGCCGTGTTGCTGTCTTCGGACCAATAGTTGGTAGCTTCATCAGATTTCTTGCTAAGTTTTCAATTATCTTATCCATCAAAAAATCTTTCCTTTATATTCATAGATGAGTTTTTTCTTCTCCTGATAAACCTCTTTTGCCAAAGCAATCAACCTATTGAGTAACTCAGTAAAGGTTATGCCCATGGGCTTCTGCCAGAGATAAAAGCTAAGAGAGCCTGGGATAGTATTTATCTCGTTGATATAAATCTGGTCTTGCTTGACCAGAAAGTCAATCCGTGCTACACCTCGGCAATCAAGCCCAAAGAAAGCAGTAATAGCCATATCCTGAATCCTTTTTGCCATCTCCTCTGGAATCTCTGCTGGAACCTTGCGAGCCAATCCTTTCATTCCCTTTGCTTTTCCTCCAGTAGCATATTTATCATCGTAGTCCAAGAAAGTCTTCCAGGAGACAGGCTGTTCACAGACAGAGGCAATAGGCTTCTTTTCTCCTAAAACTGCGCAGTTTATCTCTACTACCGGAGAAACAGCCTTCTCGACAATCATTTTCAGGTCATAGGAACTGGCAACATCTAAGGCAAAGACAAGGTCTTCTCTACTTCCTGCCTTATTTATCCCGATGGATGAGCCAAGGTTTGCTGGCTTGACAAAGAGAGGATACGGAATCTTCTGCTCAATCCTTTCTATCACCGCCTCTCCTTCTTCCTTCCATTCAGCCTTTTTTACCCAACAGTAATCAACCACAGGAAGCCCTAAGCCACGAAATACAGCCTTCATTATCACCTTATCCATTCCAAGCGCAGAGCTCATTACACCAGAGCCAACATAAGGAATATCAGCCAATTCAAGAAGTCCCTGTAGCGTTCCATCCTCACCATAAGTGCCATGGATAAGTGGCATAGCAACATCCAATCCAGCCAGCTCTTTTGTAAATAAGCTCTTTGTCCAGAACTGCCTTTTCTTCTGAAGACTGGGATACTGCTTCTTAAAATCAGAAAGCCTGAGTGAGTTGACATAAAACCACCTTCCATCCCTTCGAATATAAATGGGTATAGGAGTAAATTTGCTCTTATCTAAAGCCTCTATCGCCTGGTAGGCTGTAAGTATAGAGATCTCATGCTCAACAGACCTTCCACCAAATATTACCCCTATCTTCTCTCTCATATAGTTATCTTAATATATCTTTCTTGAGTTGTCAAGCAAATCCTCAATGGATTTTTTCTCTTAATTATCCGTGAAGATCCGTTCTAAAAAAAGTTTTTCTGTGAACTCTGTGGCTCTGTGGCAAAAAGAAAATAAAGGGTTAAATAGCCCATGCCGGGAGAAAAAAGATAGGGGTTTTTTCAATAACATCTTTTCCAAAGAACTCTTTTGTGACTACAATGGCTGCCGGGGAATGGTAGGTCTTGATAAAGCTCCTCAATCCTGAAGGAACTTGGGTATCTTTGAAAACACGGTATTTGACCTCTATTGGCAAGGTGTCCTGAGCCCTTATGCAGAAGTCAACTTCAGCCTTAGACTTTGTTCGCCAGAAATAGAGGTCTTCTAAGATGTCAAGATGTTTATGCAGTTCTCCAAAAACAGCGTTCTCAAATAATGCTCCCTTGTCGATTCGTCCTGGCAGAGAGTTAAAGTTCCTAACGAGTGAATTCCTAAGCCCGGTATCATGAAAAAAAATCTTAGGAGATTTGATAATCTCCTGCCGACGATTGGTATAATATGGAGGCACAAGGGATAAAACAAATGTATTTTGCAGAAGAAACAGATAGGATTCAACAGTTGGCCGGGAGATATTCAAGGAATTGGTCAGCTCTGAGAGATTAACCAGATTGGCAATTTGATTACCCGATAGTTCGACTAAATTATTAAAAGCTCCTACATTCTCGATAGGAGCAAAATCTTTAATATCTCGTCGGATATAAGAGCGATATATCTCTGTGAGAAGGAGTATTTTATCTTCAACCGAATCATTTAAGGCAATCTCAGGATAACCGCCGAAGATGATAAACTCCTCCATGAGAAAAGTGAAATCGCCAAGTAGGAATTTTAACTCTGATAAATCAGGAAGAGATAGAGATGCTAAAATTGTTTTAAGATTGATATTCTTTTTCCGTTGCAGGAGAGGGGATCCCTTAAACTCTAAAAATTCTTCAAAATCAAGGGGGTTGACTTCAAAAATTCTCTTGCGACCGGTTAAAGTCTCTTTGAACTTGTGCTTTATCTGTAATGAAGAAGAGCCTGAAACAATAAGCTTTAATTGGGGATAGTGGTCATAAAGAACCTTTAGAAAAGAAGATGGATTATCCAGGTAATGAATCTCATCGATAAAAATAAAGGCAGGTTTTTTGGTATTTACTCCACGGGCACCAAGCAAGTTAAGGAAATCATCACCGTATAGGTTGTTTATTTCAGAAAGCACCTGTGGAAATTCTAAGTCAAAATATACGATCTGGGAAGGAGAAATATTTTTTTCTTCCAAGAGATAAAGCATTAACCGAAGCAGCAGACTTGTTTTACCGACTTGCCTTGAACCAAGGAGAACAACAATTCCCTTTTGAAAGAGATGCTTTCTTAAAGCAGGCTCTATTTTTCTTGGAATAATCTCTTTGGATTGGTTTATAAGTTTTTGGTTGACCATTTTAGATGGTTAGTTTGAAAATTATCCTACTATTTTATAGGGGGTGTTTGAATTTGTCAAGATATTTTTTGCGAAGCAATACCCAAAAGGAGTCAGTTTGCAAAAAAAGTCTAAAGTTTTTTAACAAAAAAGC
>JASEHO010000033.1 GCA_030018505.1 bacterium | reverse complement strand
CTTCAAAAGTTAATTGCTAATTGCTCATTGATAATTTTGCAATGAATTCCCTTTTGCTTCACTTTTAGATGGGTAAATAGTTACGGATTTTCTGTAGCTATACACTCTAAACTAAAAACTTACTGGAAGCGCCTGAGGGGAATTGAACCCCTGCTTTCGGATCCGGAGTCCGATGCTCTTCCGCTAAGCTACAGGCGCTGAATAGTGAATAGTGAATAGTGTAAAGTGATTAGTGAATAGTGTAAAGGAGAATATAAATGATTAAAGATATGGTTTCTATCTGGAAAGAAGAAGAGAGAGAAGTGGAGAAGAGGATCTGCTTTGGCAGGATGGGGATTGGCTTGCTCTGTATGGTGATTACTGTCCTGTTTGGTCACGAATTTCCTCCGAGTGCAACCCGTGTCATTCCATCTGCCAGTATCATTCTTTTTCTCTATTCAGCAGTAATTATCTGGGTTATAAACAAAGGGTTTTATCAGCCCTACCTAAAATACCTCTCCACAACACTGGATATCCTTCTTCTTTCAGCAACCATCTTTTTGTTTGGTAGTTTTCATACCTTTAAGACAGCAGGCTTCCTGGTCTATTTTATTCTCGTCTTTTTGGCTGGAATGAGGTATAGTGCCAAGATTCCTATCTATACCGGGTTTTTAGCCTCAATTATTTATATATTGATGCTTGTTTATTCCTCTTTCAGCGGCCAGATTCAAATAGGAACGATGTTAGAGGAGCATACTTCAAGCAAGGTAAGCCCTGTTCAGCAGATACTAAATCTTTTATTCCTTATCTTTGCCTCTTTTGTCTCTTATCATGTTGCAGAAGGTTACAGACGGCTGATTGATAGGATAGTTAAATCTGAGGTAAAGAATACTATAACCAATATGGAAAAAGGAGGCATAATTAAAAGATTTATCTCCAATCTCTCCGAAGAGTTGCAAGAGACTCTTTTAGATAAGGATAGGACGCAACATTCCCAAAACCTCTCCTTTGTTCTCTTGGATTTAAGGGATATGGTCAAATATCTTGAAGAAGATGCAGACTATGGACAGGGCCTATTAGAAAGGTTTATTGATGGAATAACAAGGACAGTCTTTGATTATAACGGCCAGATAAAGATAGGAGAAAAGGGAAGGATTCTTATAATATTCAAGGAAAAAATCCTTTCAAACAATGATGTCAAGGCCGCAATATTGACCAGCTTAAAGATAAAGGCAAGGCTTTCCAGGCTGAATATCCAGAGTGAGTTAGAGAAGAAAAGGGTTATAGAGATGCCTATCTTTTTGCATTCAGCCGGGATAAAGACAACAAGAGGAGAGGGTTTGTCCTATCCTACAATCAAAGACTCCATATCCTTCCTCTTTATGCTTTCAGAAAGGGTAGAGAGCGGTTTTGAGAAGGAGATAGTTATGAGCAGCGCTATCTATAACTTAGCCAGGGATGTGATTGATGCAGAAGAGAAAGGAGAAGGGCTATATTGCTTGATTGGACTGAAGTGAAAAAGACAAGAGAATTGAGTATATGGTCTCAAGAATCTCTGTAAGCTCTTCTTCTTTTATGCACAGTGGCGGAAAGAGATAGATAACATCTCCCAAAGGCCTTAAGATAAGCCCTCTTTTCAGTCCTTCTTTATAAACCTTATAGCCAATCCTCTCGGAAAGACTGAATGGCTCTTTAGTCTTTTTATCCTTCACCAATTCAAACCCACCGAGCATACCTATATACCGAACATCTCCAACAAGAGAAAGCTCCCTAAACCTTTCTAATCTTTCGTGAAAGATTGGGATAATTTTGGCACACCTTTTGAGGGTCTCTTCCTCCTCAAAGACCTGAAGGCTGGCTAAACTAGCAGCTGTAGAGATTGGATTGGCTGTATATGTATGTCCGTGATAGAATGTCTTCTGTTTTGAGTAATCATCATAGAAGGCAGAGTAAATCTTCTCTGTAGTTAAGGTTGCGCCCAAGGGCAATGTTCCACCTGTAATCCCTTTTGATAAGCAAAGAAAGTCGGGTTGAATATGGGTATATTCTGTGGCAAACATCTTGCCTGTCCTGCCAAAGCCTGTGGCTACCTCGTCCAAAATAAGGTGAAGGTTATACTTAAGAGCAATCTCATCTACCTTTTCAAGATATTCTTTGGGATAAACAATCATCCCGCCTGCCCCAAAGACCAATGGTTCTAATATTATGCCACAAATCTCATCAGCCCGGGCCTTGACTATATGCTCAATAAACTCTATGCACTCTATATTGCAGGTCTTCCGTATCTTCCCTACTGGACAGCGATAGCAATAAGGTGCAGATGCTTTATAGCCACCGTAAAAGAGCCATTCAAAGCATTTGTTGAATGGATTAAGGTCGCTTACTGCCATAGCGCCCAACGTGTCTCCATGATAGCCATACTCTAAGGAGAGAAACCTCTTTTTCTCAACCCTTCCCAGATTATGCCAATATTGAAAGGAGAGCTTCAAGGCAGTCTCAACAGAGGTTGACCCGTTGTCAGAGAAGAAGACCTTTGATAGGCTTTTGGGAGCTATAGAGATCAACTTTTCAGCCAGTAAAATGGCTGGTTTATGGGTGAATCCAGCCAGGAGGATATGATCTAATTGGTCAACCTGACTCTTGATAGCCTCTTTTATCCTCGGATGACAATGCCCATGGACATTGCACCACCAACTGGCTATGGTGTCATAATAGACCCTGCCATTTGCACCATAGAGCTTTATCCCCTCTGCTCTTTCTATCAAGATTGGAGGAAGTTCTTCTGTATCCTTCATTTGGGTGTAAGGATGCCAGATATACCTCAGGTCTTTCTCAACAAGCTCCATATTCTATCTCCTATTGGCTTAAAGCTCTCATAAAGATTGTTCCTGTTCTTTTGATAGGGAATCCTTCCAAACACCATAATTTTAGAGAGAGCCTTTATTATCTTTGGGTTATCCGATAAGATTGCCTCTTCTTCTTTTTCATCATTAAAGACTATCCCTAAGACCTCCATATTCCTTGCCTTGAGTGCTTCGAGGGTCAAAAGCGTATGGTTTATTGCCCCAAGTTTATTCTTTGCTACAATAAGCACAGAAAGCCCAAGCCCTTTGACTATATCTATCAGCAAACCCTTTCTATTAAAAGGGACAAGCAAGCCTCCTGTTCCTTCAACTATGACTACATCAAATTTAGCCCGTAGAAATAGGAAGCTCTTTCTTATCTTTTCCCTTCTAACCCTTCTCTTTTCCATAGCAGAGGCAAGATGTGGAGAGGCAGGATACTTAAATTTATAAGGCAAGATATGCTTTCCATGTTGGAAATGCTCTATACCAGACAGAATCTGGTGCTCTTTGATATCAGAAGAATCCCCTGTCTCAATCCACTTTTGAACAACAACATTTTTTCCCTTTTCTATCAGAAATCTTGCCAATAACCCGCAGACAACAGTCTTTCCTGCACCAGTGTCTGTCCCAGTAACAAATATCTGCTGATTCATCCAATCTTTATAGCCTTCTCTTTGCAGAGGTTTGCACATAGACCACACCTTGTGCACTTAGACTGGTCTATGCTATGAGGCATCTTTTTCTCACCAAATATGGCAGAGACAGGGCACTTCTTGGCACAGAGCATACAGCCTGTGCATAAAAGATGGTCTATAGAATAGATTAAAAGATTTCTGCAGGTAAGGCTTGGACATCTTTTTTCTTTGATATGAGCCTCATACTCATCCCTAAAATACCTCAAGGTTGTAAGAACTGGGTTAGGAGCGGTCTGGCCAAGCCCACATAGGCTTGTTGTCTTTATCTTCTCGGCAAGCTCTATAAGAAGGTCAATATCCTTTAGCTCACCCTTTCCCTCTGTAATCCTGGTGAGTGTTTCCAACATTCTCTTTGTGCCTATCCGACAAAAAGTGCATTTTCCGCAAGACTCATTCTGGGTAAAGTCAAGAAAGAACCTTGCCACATCTACCATACAGGTTGTCTCATCAACTATAACCATTCCACCTGAGCCCATTATCGCCCCAACCTTGGTCAAAGAATCATAATCAACCTTTGTCTCCAATAGCTCTTCAGGGATACACCCTCCTGATGGACCTCCAATCTGAATAGCCTTAAATCTCTTGTCATCTTTAATCCCTCCACCCAACCTAAAGACCACATCACGCAAGCTAATCCCCATAGGAACCTCAACTAAACCCGTTTTTTTAACCTTTCCTGCCAGGCAGAAGACCTTTGTTCCTTTTGAACCCTCTGTACCTATCTTAGTAAAAGCCTCTCCCCCTTCTTGAATTATCCATGGGATATTTGCCCAGGTTTCAACATTGTTTATATTGGTTGGCCTTCCAAAAAGCCCGGATACCGCAGGAAATGGCGGTCTTATCCTCGGCATTCCCCGCTTTCCTTCAATTGAAGCAATTAAAGCTGTCTCTTCTCCACAGACAAAGGCACCAGCACCCTCTTTTATCACTATCTTAAACCCTCGCAAAAGACCTTTTTTTTCTGCCTGAGATATGGCTATCTTCAGCCTTTTTATAGCCAGGGGATACTCTGCCCGAACATAAATGATACCTGTATCTGCTCCAATCGCTATGCCACCAATTGCCATTCCCTCTAAAACAGAATGAGGGTCTGACTCTAAGATGCTCCTATCCATAAAGGCACCAGGGTCGCCCTCATCTGCATTACAGATAATATATTTTGGAGCCTCTCCTTTTTTGGCTAAGCCCCATTTTATGCCAGTTGGAAAGCCTGCTCCTCCCCTGCCACGAAGCCCTGATTTTGTCACCTCAGAAATAATCTCATCAGGCGACATTTCCCTTGCCTTAGTCAGAGCCTGATAACCACCCCTGCCAATATATTCCTCAATAGACTCAGGGTCTATTATGCCGCAGTTTCTGAGGACTATTCTATACTGGCCAGAAAGAAGGGATTCTTTGTCTATCTGTGGTGTATCAATTGGAAGGTTATTGAGATAAGAATTGATAATCTTTATTGCCTTATCCGGGGTAAGAGAGCCATACATATTACCATCAACCTCCATCAAAGGCTCAAGATAGCAAAACCCAATGCAACCTGTTTGTTTTGCCTCGATAGAGGGAAACTTTGCCTTTATAGCCTCCAAAATATCAAGAGCACCTGAGGCTATGCCGCAACTTGAAAGACCTACAGTTATCTTCATTTATAGTAAGTATTCACCTTCGGAGACACTTTAAGAGAGATTTATAGTCATTAGTAACTACTCAAAATCTCTAAAAGAAAACCAATCAATTTTCCCAGTATATACAAAAAACAGAGCAGATGTCAATATACTGATAATATTTTAAGGTAAGCGTTCACCCATTAAATTTGCCTTTAGAGAAACTTTTTAACCACAAATAGACACGAATTGACACGAAGGGAGAGATAATGAATGTTATTTATAAATTAGTGTCAGATTTTTTCAGATAATTCGTGAAATTTGTGTCTATGTTTGAAAAATTAGACACGAATCAATACTATTCCTCGGTCTTCTCTGTGCCCTTTGTGGGTAGATACCTGTAGTTTTTCTTTATCTTGTCCCTTACTTCGAATTACTCTCTCTGCCTTTCTAATGCTACCTTGTAGATGGACTTTGTTGGATACAGGCAGGAAGCAATCTTTAGGTGCTGGATTATCTCCTTTTGGTTGCCATTATTTTTGATAAGAGATACGGCAAGTTGAAAGTGATAGCTTGCCACATCTGGCTCCCTAATGATTGCTTCCCTATAGAGCCTTTCTGCCTCTTTTTTCCTTCCTAACTTATCACAAATCCTTCCTTGCTCAAAGAGAATTTCTCCATTTTCTGGATTGAGTTTGCTTGCCTTCGTAAATAATGGAAGGGCTTTTTCATAATCCCTCACAAAGAGAGATGACCATCCCTTTTCTATATATTCCGAAGATAACCTCATCTGATTTGCGTAAAATATGAATGGAATGAGGAGAATGGTTGAGAGGAGAGAAAACCTTGAAGCTATCACCATCTTCTTTTCATAACCAAAGACCATTCCTAAAAATAAAAACAAGAGGAAAGAGATTCCAGGGATATAGAGGTCAAAGTCAAGAGACGAATGAATAAAGAAAGAGAACCCACCAAGGTAGTATGGCAGGAGTTCATCCCTTTCCCTGACTATCTTCCATCCCTTTTGCAGGAAACAGAGGGTAAGCCAAAGATAAGAGAAAAGGCCAAAGACCCCAGCTTCAACCCCGACCTGCAAGAAGCCATTATGAGCATTTCTTGTCTCTTCTGCCATAGCAGGTTTGTATTTAATGTATGAATTGCCAAATTTTGAGAGTCCAACGCCAAAGGGGTGCTCTTTGATGATGGCAATAGAGGTCTTCCAGTAAGAAAACCTTGCCTTGACTGAGCCTGGAATAGGGGTAAGAAGATGAATAAAAAGAACCAAAGAGATAATAGACCAGACCAAAGCCACTCTCCTTGACTTCATCCAAAGAAAGAGAGTAACAGCGCAGCAAAAGGAGAGAAGACCTCCCCTTGAACCAGAAAGATATAGTGCGTATAGATAGATAAGGGCAATGGGCCAGGTTCTCTTTGAGATAGAAAGGGGAAGAATCAAAACAAGGTAACCAGCTAAACTATTGGGATACATAAATGTGGAAAAGACTCTATCTGAGCCAGACCTACCTAAAAACTGATCTCCAAGCTGATACATCTCAATAAATGCTCGTGTTTCAGAAAGACCCCAAAATTTTTGATAAACAGCATAGAGGCTTACCAAAATGCCAGAAAATAGCAGAACAACCCTTATTGTCCTCTCTTTTGGTTGGCAATTGATGACAAGACAAAAGATAAGAAAGCATGCCAAAAACTGAGAGGCTATCTCAAAACCCTTGCCTTTTGAAAGAACAAGGCTGATAAGAATGGAGAGGCAGAAGAAAGATAAAGGCTTGTCAAGAGGAGTTGAAAAAGCCACCTGCCTTTTTATAAGATGAACTCCAAGCGCCAATGAGAGGATGATGAGGATTAGCCAATTGGATGAAGGCTCTGCCATTCCACAGAAAAGGGGTCGGATGAATATAGCCAAAAGAAGCAGAAATTTTGTGAAGCCTTCAATATTTCGCATGCTTATTTCACAATCCCAATCTTGCCTATATGCCGTATGCCTCCTGGGCCCTGGATGAGATAGATATAAATGCCTGAGGCAAGGGTTTCTGGATCTTCCCAGATAGCCTCTCTCTCTTTCTCAATAAGTTCCTTTACTAATTCTCCAGCAATGTTATAGATTTTGACATGGCTATCTTTGGGCAAGGCATTAAAGGTTATCTTTTTATGACCCTTGTTTGGGTTGTAGGGGTTTGGATAGACAATTATTCTTTTATTCTTGACTGTGACTGTGGCTTTAGTTAAGAAGTCGTTCAAGAACTCATCCCAGTTCGAATGAGCAGGAAAGCTGATATTATATGCGGTATAAAAGTCATACTCGCTATCATCATCAGTTTTTGGGAAATATATGGTAAGACCCTGAAGGTTTGGGTGGTTACTACTATGGTGATTAGAAATAATAGGATTTACTGTCAAGGTTGCAGCCATCAACTGGCTAAAGTGGAATATATCAGCATAGGAAACAGAAACAGAGCCTGTGAGGTCTCTCTTTCGGCCTATCTCATCCCATTTGCCCCAGATATTGTCTATCATTAAGTCAATAGACTGGGTGAAACTATCCATTAGCAGGAGGTCTATGGCAGATTGGGTGATGTTGCTCTGTCCAAGATAGAATTGACCATATTTCTCCACAATTATTCTGCCCAAGTTTCTTGCGGTCATTGTTGGAGAGCCAATAAGGTCAGCCAGGATCGTGTTATAAGGCCAACCATTAGCAGGTTCTGTCTCCTCTGAACCAACCATAACATCTCCAAAGTCTTTAATCTCATAGGCTACCTCTGTCATAGCCATAAAACAGGCATCAAAGCCAATCAAATCTATTTTGCCAACTTGCGATAAGGCAGAGGAGACCTCTTTCATATAGAGACAGTCTTCGGATGTGACATCTTCGCAGACAGCCTTGGTCTTTTGCCTTTTCTCTGATGCTCTCCATCCACTGCCGTGATTCCAGAAGATTAAGCCATAATGCTCTGCAGGATAAAAAGACTTTGTCCACTCAACAAAGTCAATAAGCGTCTGTGTGCCCCCCATATTTGCCTCTCCTATATCCATAGTAGCACTGCCTGAGATAGGGGTCATATTCTTAGTGATATAAAACCTTTTTGTATTCGTCCAATTTCCATATCTTGAATCATAACCTGGTATGCGGTCAAACTGGACAACAATATTTACCTTATCTGTTGAGCCAACTTGAGCCATTTCTAAGAAATCATTTATGGCATCGGGTTCTAAATCATTGTCCCCATCAAGATAGACGATGAATGTCCATCTCTTTGTCTCTGGGTTCTGGGGTATGGCTTGTAACGCATTATAACAGTTAATCCTTTTTAATCCATTAACAACATCTGCTGTCTCTTTGATTGTTTGAGCTATCCCTATGTTTGTAGAGGTTGAATATTTAGAGAAAAGTAATCCAGTCAGTCCAGAGACAAAAGGCGTGGCCATAGATGTGCCGTCCATATAGCCATAGCTATTGTTCCGGGTTGTGCTGTATATATTTTGACCTGGTGCAAAGACATCTACCCATGTACCATAGTTTGAAAACCAGGCCTTCTTATCATTGGAATTAGTAGCAGCTACTGAAAAAACATTCTCATAACCTGCAGGATAGAACATATTGGTACTGCCATCGTTTCCTGCTGCAGCAACAAGGAGACAACCTTTGCCATAGGCATAATTACAAGCACCTTTTAGTGTTAAAGCAGGTGGTGTTTTACCTCCCCAGCTCATATTGATAACCCTTGTCCCATTATCTGCGGCATACCTTATTCCATTTGCACAACCCGCATCATCCCCCTCTCCCTTTTTATTAAGCACCTTTATAGCCAATATTTTACAATTCCAGGCAACACCTGCAGTCCCTGTGCCATTATTTGTAGAGGCTGCTGCTATTCCAGCCACATGAGTGCCGTGTCCATGGCCATCCATAGGGTCAGGCTCTGCGATAACAAAACTGGAGCTTCCAATCACCTTATCCTTCAAATCCTCGTGATTATAGTCTATTCCTGTATCTGTTATGGCAATGATGACAGTCTCTGTTCCCTTCTCTATATCCCAGGCTGATGGTGCCTGAATCTTGGGCAGCCCCCATTGATTACCAAAATAAGTGTCATTGGGTGTGCCGCAGATATGCCTGATATAATTCGGCTCTGCATAAATAATATCAGGATTACTCTGGAGGGTTTTAATCATTTCCTCTACACTGCTTTTGGAAAAGCTAATTTTGTAGGTTGTCTCAAAGAGAGGCTCTATAGAGAGGATATTTGTCGCCTTGCTTTTGATGCTTGCAGGAGATACACCATTTCTAAACTTAACTAACACCTCTTCTTCTTTATAAAGAGAAAAAGCAGGCAGGGATAATAAAAGTAAGATAGCTATCCTTCTTAACACCCATAAATTTTACCGAAAATCCCCTCTTTTATCAAGAAAAACTTTAGGATTTTACCAAAAAAATATTTTGACAAAAGATGGGGGGGTAATATAAAATAGCAAAATGATGAAGATGAATTTTTCAATTAAACAAGAGAAAAAGATAAAGAGATGGCCTGGCAAAGAGTCAGGACATTTTTGTCTTGAAAGAGGAGGTGCAACTTGAGATGAAGAAAATATTATTTTTGGGATTGGTGATAGGAGGAGTGCTGATAGGCTCAGTCTCAGGGTATGGTGTATTGGGTGCAGAGTATATTTTGAAACCCCGTCCATTATGGAACAAGATTGTCGAAGCAGGACTGGATCATAAGATCTATGAACCGGAGATAGAACCTGCTGGTAGCGAAACAGACGGGATAATAGGGTATTTTCATGACCTATGGAAGGGTAATTTGAGACAGGTCCTTATGTATGGATGGGTTCTTATTATTGATGAGCGTGGGCTGATAGAAGAAATACCAGGAAGTATATGGGAAGGTGAACTTAGTGAAATAGGAGAAAGTAAGGTTCAACTTATCACTACCTACCCCTTAACAGAAGAAGAAAAAAAGATATTAGAAGATAAAGGAGTAAAAGGGATATCAAAAATTCAAGGTGAAGAGAACCTTTATTCACTCACTCTTCCTTTAGATGAACGCATTATTGAAATTCTGAAATTAAGGTTTGTCAAACTCTTTCAAGGTGTTCCTGAGTCAAAATGTATTTTTGAGATTGTTGGTGGACTACCCATTATTCAATCTACATCTCAATCAATATCCAAGACAGCCTCAGCAGATGAAACCAGGTTTCAAATAAGCTCAGACATCCTTCCACTTTATCAGGTTGTTGAGAAATCAAATAAACTTGACCATCCCCTCAGGACACTGATTGGATATAAGAAAGAAAAGTTGAAAGGTTTAGTAGAACAGCCGAATACCTATATCACAGACCTTTTGAATATTTGGACCAAAGATGACGAAATAATAGCAGGTGTCCTTATAGTTTATACAGGAGGAGATGAGGGAACAGAGGAGATAAGATCAATTGGGGTGAGTCCATATCCTCCAATAACTGATGGGACAACATCGATCACCTCAGCAAGTGTGCCTCTGAGTCTGCTTCCAGAGATAGTGAAGCTTTCCTGTGTCAAGAGTGTATCCATCTCACCTAAATATCAGTTGTGTTTAGATAGGAGTTATTATGAGACAAGGGTCAATCTGGTTCAGGCACCTCCAAATTATGTGCCAGACTGGAAAAGTTATGATGGGGAAGGGGTGATTGTGGGGATAGTCGATACAGGAATAGATATAAACCATGACGATTTCAAGGATGAGGATGGAAAATCGAGGATACTCTATATCTGGAATCAAATAGATGATTCTGGAAATCCTCCACATCCTTATAACTACGGAACCGAATGGACAAAGGATGATATAAATTCAGGAAGGTGCACGCAGAGGGACGGTCATGGCCATGGAACCCATGTGGCCGGGATTGCCGCAGGTGATGGCTCTGCCTCAGGGAATGGATATAGCCCTTATAGGTATGTTGGTATGGCTCCAAAGGCAGATATGATCATAGTGAAACACTTTAATGATGCCGGAAGAACCAGAGGTAGCCCAACAGCCCTTTTGGATGCATTAAAGTATATTGAGTCAAAGGCTGGGTATCTGGGAAAGAAGTTTGTCATAAACCTGAGCCTTGGGTGGCATTTTGGAGCCCATGATGGAACAGACCCTGTAGAGAAGGCTATAGATTTTATGGTCTATAACGGAGGTCAGGTAGTGGTTGCAGCTGGCAATAATGGAAATGACCGTATCCATGCAGAGGGAAAAGTTTCTACTGGTAATACTGGGACGAACACCTTCAATATACCTGTTTACAGCCCCTGGCCAAATGATTATGATTATGTTGCCTTTGATATGTGGTATAAAGGGATGGATACAATTACGGTGACGGTCACCTCGCCAAGGGGTGCAAGTTTTAGCAGAACCACAGGACAGCCAATCAATGTAGTTCCGACTATTGATGGAGCCATTCAGATTGAGAACTCACCAGGCGGACCTGATCCAAACAACTCTGATCACAGATGTATAATCTATCTATTCGATTTTGATTGGCAAGGACAAAACTATCCTCCAAGAACCGGAGAATGGAGTATTGCCGTAACAGGGAATAATATCACCTTCGGAGATTATGACATCTGGATATATAGAAGTAACTTAGGCGGACAGCGAGCCTCATTCACAGAGAAAAGCTTTACCCGATCAAAATTGATTAGCATCCCAGGCACAGCAGATAATGCGATTACCGTAGGCGCATACTGCACAAAGGGTTCGTGGATAGATTCCAACGGTAACCTACGGTCTTACTCCTCGTATCCTGGAATCGGAAATATTGCTCCGTTCAGCAGCGTTGGTCCTACCAGAGATGGAGATTGGAAACCAGAGATTGTTGCTCCAGGTTTTGGAATAGCATCAGCTTTATCTGCTGATTCATCTCCACCTTCAGATAGGATTGTAGAGGATGGAAAACATAGAATAATGCAAGGAACAAGTATGGCTGCACCACATGTTGCAGGCGTGGTAGCCTTGATGTTGCAGGCAATGCCCAATCTCTCACATCAGGAGTATAAGAATATACTGAAAAACCTGGCAAGACGCGATAGTTTCACAGGCACTGTCCCAGATTTTAACATCTGGGGTTATGGCAAGTTGAATGCCTATTTTTTAGGAGGAATCCATGGGAAGGTGACTGAGAAGGATGGAGAAACACTTATCCCTAATGCTATGGTAAAGGCACTGCAGAATGGAGATGTAAAAGATATTACTTATACCTCTGAAGAAGGCATTTATAAACTTTTGCATCTGCTTTCTGGAACCTATGATATGAAGGTAGAGGTTTATGGTTATAAGACGTGTGAAAAAAGTAATATTAAAGTAGATATGGGAAAAATCACTTCAAATATCAACTTTTCTTTAGAAAAGAAGGATATTACTCCTCCAACTGTGCCAGTAGTGACAGATGATGGAGTAGGTACTAATGATAATACCCAACTTCATGCTACCTGGTCATCGTCTGATCCAGAATCAGGGATTGCAGAATACTTGTATGCCATTGGAACCACTAAAGGTGGCATTGATGTAGTAAACTGGACCTCTCTTGGAAATGTCACTGGTGTAACAAAAACCGGTTTGAATCTTACTGATGGAGAAACTTACTACTTCTCAGTAAAGGCAAGAAATGGTGCAGGGCTATGGTCTGATACAGGATATTCTGATGGGATAATAGTAGATACTACCGCACCTGTTGTCACCAATTCCCAAGTCATACCAGCTATAGTCAACCCAGGTCAGCAAGTAACTATAAGTGCCAAAGTGGTTGATAGCTTAAGTGGAGTTGGCTCTGTTACCATTGATCTTTCCTCCATCAATGGTCCATCAGATCAGATAATGTTTGACGAAGGTAATGGAACTTATACTTACACTTACACTATACCCAATTCTGTACCAAATGGAACAAAGACCTTGATTATTACTGCCAAAGACAATGCAGGCAATTCCAAAAGAGAATCAGTAGCCCTGATAGTTTTTCTTTTAAAAGTCTCCCTCTTTGGAAAGATTACTGACTCCATGTCGCATAACCCAATATCCAATGCAACCATAGAGGTGATCAAAGATGGAAGGGTTATTGCCTCTTGTTCTTCTTTTTCAAATGGTAAATATAAGATAGATGAACTTACACCAGGGATATATCAGATAAAGGTAAGCAAAGATAAGGATAATAAGCTGGTGGTGGTGGACCTGGAGGATTTTAGAGTATATCCCCCATACCAGGTTTTCCG
>JASEHO010000032.1 GCA_030018505.1 bacterium | reverse complement strand
TAGGGATAGGTTGGATGAAACACTTGAGACGATTGATGATATAGTTGGGCTTTCTAAGGTAAAGATTTTGCATGGAAGCGACTGTAAAGGAGGTTATGGCTCACATTTAGATAGACATGAGCACATTGGAGAAGGTAAAATTGGCAAGGAAGGTTTTGAGAGGATAATCAATCATCCTCTTCTTTGTCCATTCCCCTTTATCCTTGAGACACCAAGAAAAGAGGAGGATGATGACCTTAAGAATATGGCAAAGATACGGGAGAAAAGTCAAAGTTGTAGTATGGGTAAAGTGTTACTGAAATAAAAACTATGGAAACTTGGGAGATGTTGAAGGATACGCCACTATTTTCTCACCTGAAAGAGAGCCAATTGAAGGCTATCTCTTTGCGGTTCAAAGAGGAATGGGTAGATGGAGGAGACCTTATCTTCTCAGAGGGCAGTAAAGCCGATTCCTTCTATATCATAAAATCAGGCAGTTGCGATGTTGTCTCAGGTGGAAGACCTCTTGCCAGCCTAAAGAAAGGGGATTGCTTTGGAGAGATGGCACTTCTGACTGAACAGGAAAGGGCAGCTACAGTAAGGGCTGTGGTTGATACAGAGCTTCTCTCCCTCTCAAAGTCTGATTTTGATTCTATCCTTAAAGAAGACTCTAAATTAGAAACATCCCTCACCCATATCTTAAAGGAGAGGCTTTATAGAAGCTACACAAAGAAGCATATCAGCCAAAAGAAGCCATCAGTTATTGTCACCATAGAAAGCAAAGCATCTCTCAAAAAGGCTATTCTTAAGAAACTTCCCAAGATTTTAGGCAAAAGGATAGTTGTAGTCCAACCAGAACCTTTTCAGATGGAAGGAATAGAGGCTATTCAAAAAGATATAACAGTGCTTTCTAAAAGAGAGTCTGCCTCCCTTATTGTTCCTCTCACAGAGAGGTTTGATTATATCATTATCAGGTCTTATGAGAGCAAACAAGATGGCTTGAAAGGGGCAACAGAGTTGGCTGATGCTGTATTTTCTACTGGATTAAATTGGGAAAGGGTGGCCAGGTGTGCCAGGACAAAGGCGGGTATAGGTATAGGCATAGGTTTAGGAGGAGACCTTGCCTGGGGATTGGGGGCGCTCGGGTTTTTCTCTGTTTGGGAGGAAAAAAGGCTTCCTTGCGATCTAATATCCGCTACAGGTTCTTCTGCTATTGTTGGAGCTTTGGTAGCTATGGGGCTTTCTGTAGAAGAGATACGAAGGGCTCTCTCTTCATTGACCAAAGAGATCTTCTTTTCTCAAAGTAGGCTTTCTAAATGGCTTGATGGTTTATTTGGCAAAACAACCCTATCTAACCTTCCTATACCTTTATATATTTCAGTAACAGATCTAAACTCTCAAGATAGGGTTGTCTTAGAGGATGGAAGCCTTTCTGAGGCAGTCTTATCTACACTCTCAATACCTGGAATCTTCAAGCCTCTAATAAAAGGAGAACAGTTATTAGCTGATGGAAGGCTTGTTGACCCAACAGGAGAAAAGATCTTATTTGAGAAAGGTGCAAGCCTGTCTGTCACCATAGAACCGATAGGAAAGCCAAAAGATAGTTTTGTCTCCAAGAAAGAGGCTATCTTGAGAGCAAGATGGATGTTGCTTCATAGGGAAAAGCCCGAGTTTTTCAGAAGATTTCTGATAGAATTTTCTCCGAAAGAGCTCTCCTGGGCATGTTTTTCAAAATTAGAAAGAATAGAGGAGATAGCCGCATCTGCTACAGCTTCTATTCTCCCTGAGATCTCTGATCTCTTGCCATAATCCATAAAAAGATGAAGATAACATTGGTTAAAGGTGATGGGATAGGTCCTGAGATTATTGGAGCAGTTTGCCAAATATTGGAAGCAGGAGGGGCTGGGATAGAATGGGATGAGGTTATTTGGAATGAGGAAATGCCTGATGTTGAGCCGATTATTAACTCGCTTAAAAGGAATAAGGTTGGCTTAAAGGGGCCAATCACCACGCCTGTTGGAAAGGGCTTTCGGTCAATAAATGTAACCTTGAGGCAGAGGCTTGACCTATACGCTGGGGTTAGACCAGCAAAGAGCTTGATGCCTGGAAGGTATGAAAATATAGACCTGGTTATCATTCGTGAGAATACAGAGGGGCTATATTCAGGCATAGAGCATTTTGTCGGCAAGGATGCGGCTGAGTCTATCAGGATAATCACCAGATTTGCTTCAGAGAGGATTGTCAAATTTGGGTTTGAGTATGCCAGGAAAGAGGGTAGGAAGAAGGTGACTGCCATCCATAAGGCAAATATCCTTAAGTGCACCTGTGGTCTATTCCTTGAAACAGCAAGAAAGATAGCCCTTTCTTATCCAGAAATTCTTTTTGAGGATAGAATTATAGACAATATGTGTATGCAATTAGTCAAAAAGCCAGAGGATTATGATCTCATTGTGGCGACAAACCTTTTTGGAGACATCCTCTCTGACCTGTGTGCTGGGCTTGTCGGCGGATTGGGCTTAGCTGCTGGCGCAAACTTTGGAGAAGAGATTGCCCTATTTGAGCCTGTCCATGGCTCTGCTCCAAAGTACAAAGGCCAGGATAGGGCAAACCCATTAGCCGCACTCCTTTCTGCGGTGATGATGCTAAAACATATAGGAAAACAGGATGTAGCCAGGAAGATAGAAGAGGCAATATCTGCTACCCTGAAGAATAAAGATGTTATCACCCCTGACTTAGGTGGTGTTGGCTCTTTATCCAGGATGAGAGATGCTGTTATAGAAGCACTGTAATGAATCGTAACACTTTACCCATCTTGAGTAATAATCTCTCTCTCGGTGAGTGAAAAATTCAATGTAAAATGCAAAACTAAACAATCCTAAACTATCAATTCAAAATTACTCCTCTTCTTCAAATGTTAATTGATAATTGCTAATTGATAATTTTACATTGAATTCCCTTTTTACCTGGTCTGCTTTGCCTGGCTAAATAGTTACAAATGAATCTAAAAAACCCAGAAAGCTATTCTAAGGCTATAGAATATTTACTCTTAGCTACACTTATTGGTGTGCCACTTTATTATGACACCAATATCTATCTGACCTTTGACCTATCCAAGGCTCTTCTTCTGCGAGGACTTACCCTACTCATATTATGGGTTGGCCTGGCAAGATTGATACTACTTCCTCAGGTCAAAAGGAGTCCATTAGATATGCCTGTCCTTGCTTTTCTTGGCATAACCATACTTTCAACCCTTTTTTCTGTCAGCCCCTGGGTGAGCTTTTTGGGGACATACAGAAGGTTTGAGGGATTAACCACCTTCCTTTGCTATATCATTCTCTTTTATTCTGTAATAAACTTTATTCCCCCAAGTAGAGTGATGCGATTCTTCAAGGTGATTGTGGTGGTAGGGGTTATCTCTGCTCTTTATGGAATATACCAGTGGCTTGGAGGTGAGGCTGGAAAATGGCAGGCAGGTATAATTCCCCTATCCACATTTGGCAACCAGAACTTTTTGGCTGCATACTTAGTGATGGCTATTCCCTTGAGCCTTGTCCTTTACCTTGCTGAGGATAAGAAGAAAAGGAGCAAACCAAATATCTTCTGGGCTGTGGCATTCTTAACACTTCTTCTTGGGCTTCTTCTTACAAAAACAAGGGGTGGCTGGGTAGGGTTTGGTCTAAGCCTTCCCATCTTCTTTCTGTTAGCAGGAAGGTCTATCTTGCAAAAGAAGGAGGTAAAGACTGGAGGGATAATTGTTTTAATTGCCTTCATTCTCTTCTGCCTAAACCCTTCAACATCTCCAATAAGCAGGCTGATGGCAACTTTTGAGAAGAAAGAAAAGGGAGTTAGTATTGGTGGGACAGCCCTTGAGCGACTCTACCTCTGGCAAGCAGGGATACGAACAACCCTTGCCTATCCCTTGTTCGGCTGTGGAATAGAGGCAATGAGGCTTGCCTATCCAAAGTATGAGCCAAAGGAGCTTGAGGTTGTTGGAGGACATAATGTGAAGGCAGACAGGTCGCATAATGAAACGATTGATATGGGAGTGACACGGGGAATTACAGGGCTTCTTATCTACCTCTGGTTCTGGCTGGCTTTGGGATGGGTAATTCTCAAGATACGAAAGAAGGATAAGCTGATGGCAGGAGGCTTGGGCGCAGGCTTTCTTGCCTATTTCCTTCAGGGTCAATTTAACTTTTCTATGGTCTCCTATACAACGACATTCTGGACTCTTTTGGGCTTATCCGCAGTTCTTCTGATAAAAGAAGATAGAGCAAAGATTCAGAGGGTATCTATCGGAAGCAGAAGATGGATGGGTCTTGGCGTTGTCTCAGTATTTATAATCCTGGGGCTTATCTCTATCATTCCAATTTACACTGCGGATACCCATTTTAAGAAGGCTATAAGTGCTAAGGAATCTGGTCAGTTTGATAATGCTATTCTTTATTCTGAAAGAGCCATATCTTATCATCCAAAGGAGGTTTATTACTATGAGACCCTGTGCGAATCCCTATTTATGAAGGCTCAAAGCTCATCAGTCCAATCGCAAAGAAAGTGGGCAGATAAATGCTTTACTGCGGCACATAAAGCCTTATCCATCACTCCAACCAATGGCTTCTTCTACAATCTTTTGGGCGGTCTCCATACCATTTTATATCTATCAGGCGATGAAAAAGAGGCTGAATTGGCCATCAAAGAATATAGGTATGCCTTAGAGCTTATGCCTATCTTCACTGAAGCCTATCTGAATCTGGCGGTCCTTTATAAGAAGCAGGGAAAGATTGATGAGGTGATAGACTGCTACCAAAAGATTATAGATATAAACCCCAACCATACCTTCAGCCTAATAAGCCTTGGGGATATATACCTCAGTCTGCAAAGACCAAACGATGCTTTGAAGCAGTATGAGATGGCGTCTAAGTCTGCCCAGATTGAGATGGAAAGGTATCCAGGGGAGAAAGAGAGACTTTCTTCTATGAAAAACTATGCTGATTCTATGGTCTTTAATCTTTCGAGATGAAAAGGATTGAGGTTGAACTTGGAGAGAGAAGCTATTCTATCATCATAGGCTTTGGTCTTTTGGATAGGGTAGGAGAGATAGTGGAAGGATTGAACCTGGGAGATAGCGTTTTTCTGGTATCTCAGAGGTCTATATTTTCCTTGTATGGAGATAGGTGCGTTGAATCTTTCCATAGAAAAAGGTTTTCTGTAAGATCTTCTCTCTTTGGAGAGGAAGAGAGTGATAAATCTTGGGAATCTCTGCAAATGGTTCTGCAAGAGCTGGTAAGGTTCGATGAGCCGGGAAAGAAAAGGTGTTTTGTAGCCACTTTAGGTGGTGGGGTTGTTGGGGACCTGGGAGGGTTTGCCAGTGCCATTTACAAGGGATAATTGTTTTAATTGCCTTCATTCTCTTCTGCCTAAACCCTTCAACATCTCCAATAAGCAGGCTGATGGCAACTTTTGAGAAGAAAGAAAAGGGAGTTAGTATTGGTGGGACAGCCCTTGAGCGACTCTACCTCTGGCAAGCAGGGATACGAACAACCCTTGCCTATCCCTTGTTCGGCTGTGGAATAGAGGCAATGAGGCTTGCCTATCCAAAGTATGAGCCAAAGGAGCTTGAGGTTGTTGGAGGACATAATGTGAAGGCAGACAGGTCGCATAATGAAACGATTGATATGGGAGTGACACGGGGAATTACAGGGCTTCTTATCTACCTCTGGTTCTGGCTGGCTTTGGGATGGGTAATTCTCAAGATACGAAAGAAGGATAAGCTGATGGCAGGAGGCTTGGGCGCAGGCTTTCTTGCCTATTTCCTTCAGGGTCAATTTAACTTTTCTATGGTCTCCTATACAACGACATTCTGGACTCTTTTGGGCTTATCCGCAGTTCTTCTGATAAAAGAAGATAGAGCAAAGATTCAGAGGGTATCTATCGGAAGCAGAAGATGGATGGGTCTTGGCGTTGTCTCAGTATTTATAATCCTGGGGCTTATCTCTATCATTCCAATTTACACTGCGGATACCCATTTTAAGAAGGCTATAAGTGCTAAGGAATCTGGTCAGTTTGATAATGCTATTCTTTATTCTGAAAGAGCCATATCTTATCATCCAAAGGAGGTTTATTACTATGAGACCCTGTGCGAATCCCTATTTATGAAGGCTCAAAGCTCATCAGTCCAATCGCAAAGAAAGTGGGCAGATAAATGCTTTACTGCGGCACATAAAGCCTTATCCATCACTCCAACCAATGGCTTCTTCTACAATCTTTTGGGCGGTCTCCATACCATTTTATATCTATCAGGCGATGAAAAAGAGGCTGAATTGGCCATCAAAGAATATAGGTATGCCTTAGAGCTTATGCCTATCTTCACTGAAGCCTATCTGAATCTGGCGGTCCTTTATAAGAAGCAGGGAAAGATTGATGAGGTGATAGACTGCTACCAAAAGATTATAGATATAAACCCCAACCATACCTTCAGCCTAATAAGCCTTGGGGATATATACCTCAGTCTGCAAAGACCAAACGATGCTTTGAAGCAGTATGAGATGGCGTCTAAGTCTGCCCAGATTGAGATGGAAAGGTATCCAGGGGAGAAAGAGAGACTTTCTTCTATGAAAAACTATGCTGATTCTATGGTCTTTAATCTTTCGAGATGAAAAGGATTGAGGTTGAACTTGGAGAGAGAAGCTATTCTATCATCATAGGCTTTGGTCTTTTGGATAGGGTAGGAGAGATAGTGGAGGGATTGAACCTGGGAGATAGCGTTTTTCTGGTATCTCAGAGGTCTATATTTTCCTTGTATGGAGATAGGTGCGTTGAATCTTTCCATAGAAAAAGGTTTTCTGTAAGATCTTCTCTCTTTGGAGAGGAAGAGAGTGATAAATCTTGGGAATCTCTGCAAATGGTTCTGCAAGAGCTGGTAAGGTTCGATGAGCCGGGAAAGAAAAGGTGTTTTGTAGCCACTTTAGGCGGTGGGGTTGTTGGGGACCTGGGAGGGTTTGCCAGTGCCATTTACAAAAGGGGAATAGACTACATCCAGATTCCGACAACACTCCTTTCAAATGTAGATGCAGGCATAGGCGGAAAGTGTGCCATAAACTTCTGTGGGATAAAGAATCTTGTTGGTAGTTTCCATCAGCCAAGACTTGTCCTGTCTGACCTTTCTTTGCTTTCAAGCCTTCCCAAAAAAGAGATACTCTCTGCTATGGCTGAGATAGTGAAGTATGGTGTCATTTGTGATGAGAAATTCTTTGCCTATATTGAGGATAATTTTGAAAAGATATTGCTTCTTGAAGCCTCTTCTTTAGAATATGTTGTCTCTTCTTGCTATAAAATGAAAGCGGATATAGTGGCAAAGGATGAGAGAGACACAAAAGGAATAAGGGCAAAGTTAAACTTTGGGCATACTATAGGTCATGCCATTGAGAATACATATAAGCTGAGCCATGGAGAGGCGGTATCTGTAGGTATGGTAGCCGCTTCTTCTATAGCCTGTCATCTTGGAATGCTATCCAAAGAAGAGAAGAATAGACTGGAGGAACTTCTGAAAAGGATTGGGCTTTGCACAGAGATTAAAGGCTCTGAAAGCCAAAAGATAATGGAAGCCCTTCTTCACGACAAAAAATTTTTAGGTAAGACAAGGCTTGTTCTGCCTAATAGGATAGGAGAGGTAAAGGTGGTAGATGGAATAGAAGAAAGCCTTATTCAGACTGCGATAGAAGAGAGAATGGAAAAAGGGGAGATTATTTAAGGGCTGGTAACACTTTACTCATCTTAAGTAACCGAGTAAAGTTCAATGTAAAATGTAAAATTAGTAATTAATCTTAAAATTATTCCTCTTCTTCAAAAGTTAATTGCTAATTGCTCATTGATAATTTTGCAATGAATTCCCTTTTTACCTGGTTGTTGCTTCACTTTTAGATAGGTAAATAGTTACTAATGGCTGAATTGTAACCGTATGTCATAAACATTAAATTTGCAAGAATTTATGTTACAGAGCAATAGTTTTCTCTTAAATGGAGGGTAAGAGTTGAGAGGAGGTTATCCAGCCCTTCTCCACTCAAGGCTGAGATGGGAATAACCTTCATTTTCAGTTTATCACAAGTGGCTTTGAGCCTTTCGTTTGTGCCATCTAAGTCAGACTTGGAAAGGCAGATAATCTGTTGTTTCTTAAGCAGCTCCTCATCATAAAGCCCCATCTCTTCATTCAGTTGATAAAATTTCTCTGCAGTGTTTTCATCTGCTCCATCTAAGAGATGAAGAAGAATCTTTGTTCTTTTGATATGTCGCAAAAATCTGTCTCCCAGACCCTTTCCCTCATGCGCACCAGGGATTAGACCCGGAATGTCAGCCATAGTAAAAGCCTCTTCTTCGTTTTTTGCTACCCCTAAGTTTGGGGTAAGGGTGGTGAATGGATAGCTGGCTATCTTTGGATGGGCATCAGATAGCTTAGACAATAGGGTTGACTTTCCTGCATTTGGGAAGCCGATAATGCCAACATCAGCTATCAACATAAGCTCTAAGTGTATCTCTTTTTCTTCCCCTGCCTCTCCTTCTTCAGCAAACCTTGGCGTTGTGCAGGTTGAGGTGGCAAAACGGCTATTGCCCCTGCCTCCCCTACCTCCCCTGGCGACAATCAAGGTTTGGTTATTCTCAATAAAGTCTATCTCTTTGCCATCAAAGGAGATGAGTGTGCCTTTTGGGATAGAAATGATGTGGTCTTTTCCGTTCTTTCCATGTTTATTCTTACCCTGGCCGTGTCCACCCCTTTCTGCAGAAAACCTTCTTTTTCTTACTAAATGAAAAAGTGTCCTTATCTTAGAGTCGGTTTTAATAATTATATCTCCACCCTTTCCACCATCCCCTCCATTTGGGCCCCTCTCCCTTCTAAAGCCTACACACCCATTCCCGCCCCTTCCTGCATAAACCGAAATCTCTACCTCATCCCATGACAGCGACCTTCTTCTTTCCATTATGAAATTCTATATACTGGTGTTACTTCGAATGACTAAAGTGTTACCTTCGTCTTATGCTTTATGCCACCACAGGAAGAATGCTGACCCTCTTCTTTCCATAGGTATCAGAGAATTTTATTGTTCCATCTATCTTAGCAAAGAGTGTGTCGTCCTTTCCTTTACCAACATTCCTGCCCGGAGCTACTTTTGTCCCTCTTTGGGTAACCAAGATTGTTCCACCAGTCACAAGTTGACCGCCAAACTTCTTTATGCAGAGCCTCTTTCCACAAGAATCCCTTCCATTTCTTGATGAACCTTGTCCTTTCTTATGAGCCATTTTTCACCTCCTTTTATAGTTATTTTAGGTCCAGGTGTTTCACAGCAACGAGTCTATGTCCTATCACATCTACAGCAATTCCCGCCCCTTCCAAAACCATATAACCAATCAAGGGTTCATATCCTCCATCCACTGGATCCACAAATGCCACATCCATACTAATCTTTCTAAATCCTTCAAGTTGAATGGTAAGCGGACCACATATTTCAACATCTATCATACGCTGGTCTGCCAATTGAACCTTTTCTTTTTCAGTGATAAGAAATTTGCCCAAATCTTGCTTCCATGCCTTTGGTAAGGTAAGCAATGTAGCTCCTGTATCAACCAGGGCATCAAAGATACGCACCTTAGATTCATCCAGGGCATTTTGGACAGTAACCCTAACAACTATTCTACCCATTTTTTACCTCTTTAGTAACTCTGGAATAGGCTTTTGTTGATAAACTGGCTTTATCAGTTGTAATATTGCCTCTTTGGTGTTTTTCGCCCCCAGCTTAGAAAAGGTAAAGTTGAACACTTCAACCAACCTATCCCTTATTTTAACCTTTACCTCTTCATCCAGACCCCAGAATTTTTCTTTGAATGGTCCAAACCCTTTTTTCCTTGCTTTATAGATAAACTGCTCATCAGTATCTGTCTCCTTTTTCTCTGATAAGCAATGCGTCCTCAAATAGGCATATACCTCTTCTCGCAGCCCTTCTGGAATAAGCTCATAGGTTATATTCTGATATTCTGTGGCAAGATGAACTTCTATTGTGCAGGATGAAGGGAATTTGTCAAATAGCTCTAAGGGCAGGGTTGAGGCTCCATGCTGGACGCAACCTGCTAAGTTATAATCATCCCGAGCTATCTTTCCAAGTTTGCTCAGGGTATCAAAATCAAGCTTTACCGCGGCTATTGAGCCATCAGGAAGAACAACGCCTCCATGGGCTGTGCCTGTCTGGATAGCCATCTTACTTATTCCAATCAGTTCCTTTCCCAGACTTTCCCTATATCCTTTCAGGTATTCCCTCAGCTCTTCCTCTGTTGAGTTCTGCTTGCCTATCTCGCCTATCTCACCACCAAGAGAGACAGTTATCTCCTTTGGTTCTATGCTCCTTATATATCTGGTAAGCTCTGCGGCAGTCTCAAAGTTCTTTCTCTGCTGTTCATAAACATTTGGCTGACTGAGGTCAACTAAGGTTGATGTGTCAAGATCAAGGTTGTAAAACCCAGCCTCTATCGCCTTCTTGATAAGCCCCTTTACATTCTCTATATCATTTTCAATCTTCTTTCTTATCTGAAAGTGGTCACCCTGGATAAAGACAGGGCCAGCCCAACCCTCTTTTATCCCTGCGGCCATTATAAGGGTAGAATACTCTGCTGGCTCCTGATAGGTATATTCCATCTCAGACCTGGCAATCTCAAAGATAAAAGCACCGATATTACCAGCCTTTGCAGACGAAAAGACAGCCCTTCCTACATCATAGGTTAAGCCACGAATGTTTATGGCTGGCACACTAAGATTTTCTGGCTTTTCCGAGTAGTAGGCAAAGATAGAGGCCGGGAATATTCCCAAATCCCTGGCCATCTCCCTTATCAGCCATCGGACAGCATCCCGTATTTCTTCCTCTGGGTTCAGACAAGCATTATAGATAAGCCTATCTATCAACTCCTTCTTTACCCTCTCCCTGTTTCTAACAGATACCCTACCCTTTTCTATCTCAAGGCTTCCAGAAAGATCGCTCAAAAGAGAATCCTTACTATAAACCATCATTTTTACCTCCATATTCTTTGGTATAGCCCATGCATTAGAAGTCAAGAAAGAGGATAAATTCATTGCAAATTGCAAATTTAGCATTTATCATTTCAAATTTGGCAAGATTGACCTTGTCAGTCTATATATCTCTTTCCTCAATTTTGCAATGCTAAATTTGAAATGAATTTAATCTATTTTTCGGACCTACCTGAACGCTTACCATATTCTTTGGTATAGCTCATATTATACTTAAAGCAGCGGGTTCTTCTCAAGGAAAAAATTCCCCTTGAAAAATCAGCGGTTTTTACGCATACTTGTTTGGTATGAAAAGATGGATTGTCATTGGTGTTGTTTTGGCATCTGCTATAGTAATTATTGGTTGGTTGCTCTTTGGAAGAAAGGCAAAAGATACAATTGAGGTAGTAAAAGGCCCAGTAACGAAGGGAGAGCTTGTTTTGAAGGTATCTGCTCGGGGAAGGATTGAGGCAAAGGATAGGTATGAGCTTAAGGCAAAGGTTTCTGGGGCGATAACCTTTTGGATGGACAAAGGTTGTCTCACCAATCTCAGGCTTTGTCACAAAAAGAGAGCCAAAGGTAGGCTATTGGATTGTTCAGGGACAACTGCTCTGTATGGTTGTCTCCTCAGATTCATTTATAGCCAAGTGTAATCTTGATGAGGCTGAGATAGGCAAAGTTTCAGTAGATATGCCTGTTTCTGTTCTGCCTGATGCCTTCCCTGGAGAAAGAATCTCTGGAAAGATAACCAAGATAGTTCCATCTCCAGCCCTCGTGGAAAAGCTCAACACCTTTGAGGTTACTTTTTCTCTATCCTCCTGACCTGAAAAATGGCGCTAAGGTTAAAATCAAAAAAGGGGAGATAGATTAGTTATATACCGAATTAAAATTGTGCCCTGTCGCTACTCAACTGATAAATAGAGCCTTAAAGAATTTTAACCTTTAGATGAACTGTAGATGCACTATAAATTAAATACAATTATCAGCGTTAATCCTCTGTGTATCTGCGGTTTCATAAAAAATTAGCCGATCAAATTATCTTAAGACGAAGCACTATGTTAGACCACAATACGAGAAGAAACGGAAGGTATACAAAATGAGATACGACGAAATTGATGACAAGCATGATCCTTTCCCAATGATGGTAATGGAGAATCCCGAACATTCTCCAACCCAGTGCTATTTCAGGAATGACGAATATGGTGTCTGGCTTTACCATGCCAATTGTATTGAATTCATGGACATCTTGATTAAAAAGTATCCTGAAGGCAAATTCGATATGATCTTTGCTGATCCACCATATTTCCTGTCGAATGGTGGCATTACCTGCCACGCAGGCAAAATGGTAAAAGTTGATAAGGGCCAATGGGACAAGTCAAACGGCCCAGAAATGAATCATGAGTTCAATATGACATGGCTTTCAAGATGCCAAAAGATATTGAAACCCAATGGAACAATTTGGGTTTCAGGAACTCATCATATCATTCATTCCATTGGCTATGCCATGCAACAGTTGGACATGAAAATTCTAAACGACATCACATGGGAAAAGCCGAATCCACCACCAAATCTTTCTTGTCGTTATTTTACTCATTCCACGGAGACCGTCATTTGGGCAGCAAAAAACGACAAAGCAAAACATTGCTTCAATTACGACGCAATGCGCAAAATAAACTACGGCAAGCAAATGAAGTCTGTCTGGACTCTACCAGCTCCTAATGGCAATGAGAAAGATTTCGGGAAACATCCGACGCAAAAACCCATTGCCCTTCTGGAACGTATCATTCTGGCGAGTACCAATGAAGGTGATTTGGTGCTTGATCCTTTCTGTGGAAGCTCAACAACTGGTGTAGCAGCAATTTTGCTAAATAGAAAATATGTAGGCATTGACTTAGAGGATGATTACTTACAGCTTTCAAAGAAGCGACTTGAGGAGGCAATTAAAAAGTCATCAGTAAAAGACAAAGAGGTGCATTTATGCGAGATTATATCCCAGTAAAGAAACATTGGTTTGAGATGTACACAAGATTTGATAAACCATATTGGACATCTGCATTGAAATTTCCCATAAAGGAAATCAAGATTGATAAGTCACTGTTTGACTACCAGAATGAAATTTCACAATCTGATGTTTTATATATGCTGTGTTGACTAACGATAGGTTAAGTTGTATAATAACTAACCTATTTTAGATAAAATTACACAAGAATGCTACTACAACATTAGCCCTAAGGCAAACAATTAAGGAAAGTCCTCTTTCTGCTTGCACTTTATAAAAAGTATGGCCTTAGCCAGACAACCATTCAAAGGTGGAAAAAAGCTGAGAACCTTGAAGATATACCCAATAAAAATTGGTTTGCAAAAAATTAGCTTCCTATAAGTTGAAATTT
>JASEHO010000031.1 GCA_030018505.1 bacterium | reverse complement strand
TCCGTTTTTGGATAAGCTCTTCTGCGGTAAATTGTGCAGTTATTGCCTTTACTGACTCTTGAATAGCCGGGTCAACTATCCTGCTTTCAAAATCCTGGCCTATCTCTTGCCACAGTTTATTGACTGTCAGTGGATTCAGGCTATAGTTCAAGGTAATCTGTATCTGAACAGTCTGCAGATCCTTGCTAGCGGCACTGGCACTACATTCGCGCTTGCGCACCTTGATATCTACCAAAACAACCTTTTCCATCAGAGGAATTCTAAAATTCAATCCCTCGTTCTTTATGGTCTCCTGCACTGCACCAAACCTTGTTACCACGCCACGTTCACCAGGCCCTACCAAGACGAAAGGATTAAGGGCAAGAACAAGTATAAGAAGCATAAGCACCCATGTCCCAATCTTTACCAAAGTCATTGTCCCTTTTAAGTCATTCATTGTTTTTTACCTCCTCAAATTAGTGTTGAGTGTATAGTTTTAATCGTCTAACTATTAACTATACACTCATAACTCTTAACTTATTTATAAACTATATTTAGTGTTTCAGTAAATGACAGCCCTATTCCATAAGATAGCCCTGAGCAGAGGAGATATTGGTTTAAGCTCTTACTGTCTTGGCAGCCTATCATAATGAGTATATTGCCGCAGATTATATCCCCAGAAAGCCCGCCTATCTCCTGCTCTTTATAAACCAAAGGCTTTGGCAGGGGAAGATCCTTTTTGGCTTCTAATGAATGTTGCTCTAATTCTAAGAACAGGGCATTCTTATATGCCCCATCAGCCAGCCCTCCACCCAACTCACGAAAGACAGCAAAAGCAGACTGAATAATTACATCAAACGGCTCTCCTTTTCCCTGCCTTCTATCTCCAGACTCCAGACTCCCAGCTTCCAACTTTTCACTTTTCACTTTTAACTTTTCTATTTTTGCTTCTGACTCCCTACTTTCTTGCATTTTTCCCAGCCAACCCCTGAGCAAAGCCAAAGTCTTTGGATGACGAACAACAACCACATCCGCTCCAGCAAGGATAAAGGAGATAGCAGTAATTGCCTCAAAGAAGATGCCCCTTGTTTTGGTCTCTCCCATCTTCTCATCATCAATCTTTACCTCCTTTATCTTCCAGACCTCCTTTCCTATATTGCCAATCATAGGCAGGTTGAGCTTGTCATCATTTGTCTGAAAGCAGGCAGAGCGTATCTTCTCCATCGCAGAATAGGTATATTCTAAGCCATAACCGAGGGAGGAGGGGGTAGGATCAATAATTATCTTATCTAAAGAGAGACCTAAATTAGAAAGGAGGATATTGAGCTGTTTGCAAAGGTTGACATCTGTCGGGGTCTGGGCAATAATATAGTGGCCATAAGCTAAACAAGATGCTCCGAGGATGTTATAGTTTCCTTCCTGGACAGGACCTAAAACCACCTTTTTGGGCAAAACCTCTGCTACTCGCTTCAGAACATTAGCATCCTTTTCAGCATTTCCACATCCATAGATAATCAAAGGCAGGGTTGTTGCAGAAGCGATAGCTTTGGCAGTCTCTCCTGCTTTTTCAGGCGAGGCATCCTGACCCATTGGGTTAGTTGACTCTAATTGCAAACAAAGAATATCAGGCTGATACTTTCTCTCTACCTCCTTTGCCCACATAACTGGATCTTTCCATACCTCCAGATAAGGCTCTTTTACTGCCTCTGGCCAATCCTCACCCGGAGAATCATATATCTCCAGGCCAATCTTAGGAGAATGCGGAATATTCCCTTCAAAGCCTTGAAATGGAAAGCAATTCTCGCCCCCAATACCAAGATATTCATTCTCCCTAATCTTAGTCTTGTACTCCTCTTTCAACCATTCTATCTTTGCCATAACATAAATATACCAAAAAAATACAAAATATAGCAAACAAAAATTACACTAAGTATTCTTGGTAGTTTGACTTTAAGATTACATCAAGATCTTCTTGAGTGTCCACAGAGATGGAGTTATGCCTTGTTAAACCGACCTTTGTCCTGTATCCATGCTCTAATGCCCTGAGTTGCTCCAATCTTTCTTGCTTTTCAAGTGGGGTAGGAGAGAGCTTCACAAAATCCATCAGGAAATCTTTTTTGTATCCATAAATGCCGATGTGCTTATAAAAATCTCCGTTGTAAGGGATGGCTGAGCGAGAAAAGTATAAGGCGTAATCCTCTATGTCGCAGACAACCTTGACTATATTATGGTCTTCTGCCTCCTTTTTTTCTATCTTTTTCCGCAAGGTTGCCATAAAAACGCCTTGTTCATTTAAGAGTTCTGTTACCTGTCGTATCATTTCAGGTGGAATAAGTGGCTCATCTGCTTGAATATTTATGACCATATCCACATCAATATTAGAAACTGCCTCTGCCACCCTGTCTGTGCCTGAGGGATGGGACGGAGAGGTCATTACCACATCTGCGCCAAAGTCCTCTGCTACATTCTTTACCCTCTCATCATCTGTAGTAATGATAATATTTGGAAGGGCTTTTATTGCCTGGTTATATGTCCACCAAAGCATTGGCTTTCCCCATAGATCTGCTAAGACCTTTCCGGGAAATCTTGTTGAAGAAAATCTTGCTGGAATAACACCTATAATTTTGGGTTCGAAATCTATATCAGACATTAAACCTATTCTACTTGTGGATTTGAGCCTATGTCAACAAAAAATCACCTTTACAATACCCTCTAATCCTTAATCCTTAATAAGTTATCTTTTATTGCAAACTCAATTTATTCTTCCGTATAATATTCTCTGTAGATTTATAAAAGATAGTCTATCCCAACATTGGGAAGAATTTCTATGAAAGTAGGGATAATTGGATGTGGTGCGATTGGAGGAGAGATTGCCAGGGCAATATTAGATATTCCAGGTCTAAAACTTGTCTCTCTAAGTGATGTTGAAAGGGATAAGGCAGAGAGACTTTCTTTGCTATTCCAAGATACGCCAGCCATAGATAGCCTTTCCGAACTTATATCCAGGGTTGACTTAATCATAGAATCAGCCTCACAAGAGGTGGCTAAGATAGCCTTTCCTTTAGCTATTGAAAATGGAAAGGATATGATGATAATGAGTGTTGGAGGGTTGCTTGGAAGAGAAGATCTCTTAGCTTTGGCAGAAAAGAAGGGGATAAGGGTCTATCTTCCCTCAGGTGCTATAGCTGGGGTAGATGGGCTAAAGGCTGCATCCTGTGCAAATGTGGAAGGTGTAACCCTAACCACAAGAAAGCCTCCATTGGCACTAAAGGATGCGCCGTATCTTAAAGATATAAACCTATCTGAGATTAAAGAAGAAAGGGTAGTCTTCTCTGGAACAGCAGAGGAGGCCATAAAAGGGTTTCCAGCAAACATCAATGTAGCCGCAGTCTTAAGCCTGTCTGGAATAGGTATCCAAAAGACAAGGGTTAAGATTGTGGCTGACCCAAAGATAGATAAAAATATCCATGAGATTGAGATAATCGGAAGATCAGGCAGGATTTTTGTCAGGTGTGAAAACCTTCCTTCACCAACAAACCCAAAGACAAGCTATCTGGCCTCTTTATCTGCTATAGCCCTTCTAAAACAGATTGCCAGCCCAGTGAAGATAGGAACATGAAAAATTCTCAATTCTTTTTTCCCTGACCTTAAGTTATAATTTTGTCAAAAACCTCTTTATCCTGATAAGGGATTCTTCTATCTTATCCTCTTTTACGGCAAAGCATGTTCTAACAAACCCTTCTCCACACTCACCAAAGGCATCCCCTGGAACAACAGCAACCTTTTCAGAGAATAAGAGTCTTTCGGCAAACTCAGAGGAAGAAAGGCAGGAACTTTTAACTGAAGGAAAGGCAAAGATAGCACCATCAGGCAGAAGGCATTCCAATCCAATTGAATTTAAGCCAGAGACCATTAGATTTCTCCTCTTTTCATACTCTTCCTTCATCTCATTCCAGCTATTAGAGGATAGGGCAGAGATTGCCGCTCTTTGTGATATTGTAGGTGGGCAGAGTATTGTATATTGCTGAATCTTACACATCGCAGAGATAATATCACTTTTAGCTGCTGCATATCCAACCCTCCATCCTGTCATAGCATAACCCTTTGAGAAACCAGAGAGATAAATAGTCTTCTCTGTCTCTAAAGAGGCAAAGGGGATATGAGGCTGTTCATAGGATAGGTGTTCGTATATCTCGTCTGAGATAACGATCAGATTATTCTTTTTGCAGAGATCAGCTAAGCCAAGAAGCTCATCTTTGGTATAGCTTACACCTGTTGGATTGTTTGGATAGCAAAGAATTATAGCCTTTGTCTTATCAGATATGGCGTCGGAAATAGCCTTTGGTCTTATTTTGAATCTATCTTCATACAGGGTGGGAATTGCAACAGGCTTTCCCCCGGCTAATAAAGTGCAAGGTTTATAAGAGACATAGGATGGCTCTGGAATAAGCACCTCATCACCTGGATTCAATATAGCTCTTAGCGCCAAATCTATTCCCTGGGAGACTCCTTGAGTGATTAGAATTTCAGACAGAGGGTTGTATAAAAGATTATGTTTATAGCAAAGTGTTTCAGCTATCTTTTCTCGAAGTTCAATCAGCCCGGCATTGGAGGTGTAAGTTGTCCAGCCCTTTTCAATAGAGTAGATTGCCTCTTCCCTAATCTGCCAGGGTGTGGGAAAGTCTGGCTCCCCAACCCCTAAGCTAATGACATCCTTCATCGTAGCCAGGATGTCAAAAAACCTTCTTATCCCAGATGCAGGAATATCCCTAACAACTTTTGCAATCATAATCTGATTTGAGAATAGAGTTTAGAATTCGTAAAAGTTCAAATATAACAGCCTTCGTTTAGGTTTAAGATGCATAACATTGGAGATTGAAAATCCGAAATTAGAAATTGGAAATACACCATTAACCACTCTATCTAATGCCCTCCATATCCTCCTACTGCTCGCATAGTAGGTTGAGCGGCTGCTGCAGGCCCTCCACCGATTATCTTCTTCAGGCTTTCTGGGTCCTGAGTGTGGTTTAGGGCATCATCATAAGTAATTATCCCCCTCTTATAAAGCTCAGATAGAGATGCATTCATTGTCTGCATTCCAAACTGTTTGCTTGCCTGCATAATGGTGTAAGCCTGGTGTATCTTTCCCTCGCGGATGAGATTTGAAATGGCTGGGGTTGAAATAAGGATTTCGCAGGCGAGGACCCTTCCTTTTCCACTGGCATGAGGAATCAGGGTTTGAGAAAATGTTGACTTTAAGACAAAGGAAAGTTGAGCTTTTATCTGTTGCTGTTGCTCTGGGGAAAAGACATCTATTATCCTATTTACAGACTGAATGGCATCTGTAGTATGTAATGTGGCAAAAACCAGGTGTCCTGTCTCAGCTATGGTTATAGCCGCAGATATTGTCTCCAAATCCCTCATCTCACCAACTAAGATGACATCTGGGTCCTGTCTGAGCATATGCTTTAATGATTGGGCAAAAGACCTTGTATCTGCGCCAACCTCCCTTTGGACAACAATACAACTTTTGTGTCTATGGAGGAATTCAATCGGGTCTTCAACCGTGATAATATGAAGCCTTTTATTGGTATTGACATAGTCAATTATAGAGGCAAGGGTGGTTGACTTTCCTGAGCCAGTTGGACCTGTGACCAAAACCAATCCCGCGGGAAAATCAGAAATCTTTTTAACTATAGCTGGAAGCCCTAATTGGTCAAAATTCGGAATCTCATTGGGAATGCCTCTAAGGGCTGCTCCTACAGTTCCCCTCTGGCGAAAGACATTCATTCTTATTCTGCCGACATCCTTTACTCCAAAAGATAGGTCCAACTCTAACTCCTCTTCAAACCTTCTCTTCTGTTCATCAGTAAGGACAGAGTAAATAAGTTGATGGCACATATCAGGGGTGAGCCTTTCTGCACCCTCTACTGGAGTCATTAGTCCATCAACCCTGAGCTGGGGTGGGACGCCAATCGTCAGATGTATATCTGAGGCTCCCCTTTCTACCATATCATGGACAAGCCGCTCCATTGTCAACATCTTTTTCTCTCCTTCTGCAATTTAGACACCAGACTACAGACTGTATTTATGCAGGAAAATAGACTTCACTTGCCTTATTAAAAGTGCAATTCCTGCTTTCTTTAGTCTATAGTCTTGTGTCCATAGTCTTTTGATATTTGATTTTCTGTAACACTTTACTTATCTGAAGTAACCGAGTAAAGTTCAATGTAAAATTAGCAATTAGCATCTTAAAATTATTCCTCTTCTTCATTGTTAATTGCTAATTGCTAATTGATAATTTTGCAATGAATTCCATTTACCTGGTTGTTGCTTCACTTTTAGATGGGTAAATAGTTACGATTTTCTTTATCCTGCTTCAGCTACTATCCTCATCATCTCATCAATTGTCGTTGCTCCGGATAAAACCTTTCTGATTGCTGTTTCTCTCAAGGTGACCATCCCATGCTTTATGGCTGCCTGCTGAATGGCATGAGATGTCTCTCGATGAATAATCAGATCCCTTATCTCTTCGTTGCTTACAAGTATCTCATAGACACCTATTCTACCCTTGTAGCCAATATTCACGCATTTTTCACACCCCTTCGGTTTATATAAAACGGTCTTTTCCTCCCAAATATCTATGCCCAAACTCTTTAAGCTCTCAGCAGAAACCTCATAAGGCTCCTTACAACTACAAAGCTTTCGGACAAGCCTCTGGGCAACAACCATAACTAAGGTTGATGAGATAAGAAATGGCTCAACACCCATATTGACTAAGCGGGTTACAGAGCCTGCGGCCTCATTCGTGTGCAGGGTTGAGAGAACCAAATGGCCGGTTAAAGCGGCATTTATGGCTACTTCTCCTGTCTCTCTATCCCTTATTTCACCGACTAAGATAATATCTGGGTCCTGCCTCATAAAAGACCTGAGGCCTGAGGCAAAATCAAAGCCTATCTCTGGTTTTGCCTGAATCTGGTTCACACCAGCCAAAACATACTCTACAGGGTCCTCTATAGTCAAAATATTCTTCTCCGGGGTGCTCAAGGTTCGTAAGGCTGAGTATAGGGTGGTTGACTTTCCTGAGCCAGTTGGACCTGTAACAAGAATCATTCCATGGGGAACATTAATATTCTTTTCAAAGGTAGCTAATGTATCTGGCTCAAAACCCAAATCTGTCAGCTCAACACATAAGGAGGATGAGTCCAATATACGCATAACACACTTTTCCCCAAAGTTTGCCGGAATGGTAGATACCCTGAAGTCAACATCCCTATTCTTAATTCTAACCTTACACCTTCCATCCTGAGGAAGCCTTCTCTCAGCAATATCCATCTCCGCCATAATCTTTAGCCTTGAAATGATAGGATGGTGCATCTGCTTTGGAGGAGTAGCCACCTCATATAAGACGCCATCAATCCTGTATCTTATTCTGAGTGTCTGCTCATATGGTTCAATATGTATGTCTGATGCTTTGGCATTCACTGCCTCTTCTAAAATATGGTTGACTAAGCTGATTAAGGGCGCTTCAGAGCTTTGACGCATAATTTTATCAACATCAATCCCCTCGGCTATTGGCGCTATCGTTACACCTTTTCTTTTCCCTGTTTGCTCATAGTAATTTCTAATAGCCTTTCTAATAGCTGTTTCTGAGGCAATGATTGCTTTTATCTGATACCCTGTTTCAACGATAAGCTCATTGATAGTTGTAGTGTTTAGAGGGTCAACCATAGCTACAGTTAAAATATCATTCTCTTTCTGGCAGGGGAAGAGAAGGTATTTTTTAGCTACATCATAACGGATAGTATCGGTTATTGAAGCATCAATAGTTGCAGTTGAAAGGTTGATGTAGGGGATGTTGAACTTCTTCCCCAGGAAGGTAACCAAACCCTCTTCTTCTACCAAACCAAGCCGGACCAAGATTCTGGAGAACTTCTCCTTTGTCTTCTTCTGCTCTAAGATAGCCTTCTCCAATCCTTCTTTGGTCAAGAGGTTGGCCTCAACCAACATATTTCCTATCAATTGCTTTGATCTTGTCTCTTTATCTTCAGCCATTATTCTCTACCTCTTAAGATTTTTTCCAGGTTCCTTCTACTTTTATCCACCCATCAAAAGAGAGCCTCGCATCCCGAACCCCTTTAATCTCCTTTATGTCCTTCTCTATCCTTACTAAAATTTGAGGGATCTGTTCTTTGTCTGGATCTGTTCCCAAAAAACCAAGCGTTCCCCTCACCAGAACAGTGGCATTATTAGTTGAGATCAGAATATGTTTTATATTTATAAACCTCTTTATCAATACCTCTCTTACCCGAACATTTATCTCCCAGTCTTCAACCATATCTAATAAAATATTACCATAAAATAAGGAAAGAAGTCAAATAATATCTCCCTTTTTGTAGCAAAATGAAAATGTATTTGAAGATATGAAGAGATCAGGAAAGTTTAGTCAATCACCAAATACCCTTTCAAAGATAAGGTCTATATTCTTTAGATGGGATTTTATAGAGAAGCATTCCTTTATCTGGCTCTCAGAAAGTATAGCTAATATGCCCTTTTCCTTCAAAACTTGCTCCTGGAAATCAAGATTATTCTCTTTTGCCAAAAGTGCTGGTGCTTGAACAAGCTTGTACGCCTCCTCTCTGCTCACAGCCTTTTTTACCAGAGTAAGCATCAAACCCTCTGAGAAGATAAGACCCCTTGTCTTGTTCAGGTTCTCTAACATCCTTTCTGGATAGACAACAAGACCTTTTATCACCCTAAAAAACTCATCTAACATAAAATCAGTCAGTATAGATGAATCTGCCAGGACTACCCTTTCTGCTGATGAGTGAGATATATCCCTTTCATTCCAGAGGGCAATGTTTTCTAATCCAACTTGCGCATTTGCCCTTGTTATCCTTGCCAGGCCAGAGATTCTCTCACAAAGCACAGGATTCTTCTTATGGGGCATAGCTGATGAGCCTTTTTGACCCTTTGCAAATGGCTCTTCTAATTCTCCAAGCTCTGTCCTCTGGAGGCTCCGTATCTCTGTGGCAAACTTATCCAGACTTGAGCTGATAATGGCTAAGGTGCAAAGATAGTCTGCGTGCCTATCTCTCTGAATTACTTGAGAGGATATTGGAGCAGGCTTTAACCCCAGATTTTTACAAGCAATCTCTTCTATTCTTGGATCTATATGGGCATAAGTGCCAACAGCACCCGAGATCTTTCCAACACCTATAACCTCTTCTACCCTTTCAAGCCTCTCCTTGTTCCTCATCATCTCAGCAGACCACAAGGCAAGTTTTAAGCCAAAGGATATAGGCTCGGCATGGATGCCATGTGTCCGTCCAATCATCACTGTCTCTTTATGCTCAAAGGCCTTATCCTTCAGAAGCAAAAAGAGGCTATCTATCTTTTCTTTGATCAGTTTGAGGGAGTCTTTTAGCATCAGGGCTAATGCTGTATCAACAACATCATAAGATGTTAGCCCAAGATGGATATATCTGGCGGGTTCTCCAACATACTCAGCTACATTGGTGAGAAGGGCAATAAGGTCATGCTTTACCTCTCTCTCTATCTCAGCCACCTTAGTTACATCAAACCTTGCCCTTTCCTCTATAACCCTTGCTGCATCTTTGGGGATATAGGAAAGCTCTGCTTGAGCCTTTGCCACAGCTATTTCTACATCCAGAATTCGCTGGTAGCGGTGCTTGAGCGTCCATATCTCGCCCATCTCCTTGAGTGTGTATCTATCTATCATCTTTTTTGCTGCCCATTATATTCCTTTTCTATTCCTTTCAACAAGCTCACCATTTCAATAGCAGAAAGTGCGGCGTCCCTCCCCTTGTTTCCAGACTTTGTTCCAGCCCTTTCTATTGCCTGCTCAATATTGTCAGCAGTGATGACACCAAAGATTACCGGTGTATCTGTATCCATAGATGCTTTGGCTATGCCCTTACTCACCTCTGCGGCAATATACTCAAAGTGTGGGGTATCCCCTCTGATGACTGCACCCAGACAGATGACCGCATCAAAGGTCTTTGATTTTGCCAGTCTATAAGCTATTTGAGGCATCTCAAACGCCCCTGGCACATAAAAAAGGCAGATTTCATCTGTCTTGACATTGTGCCTTACAAGAGTGTCAATACAACCCTCTTTCAGCATCCCGGCGATAAACTCATTGAACCTTGAGACTACTATTCCAAACCTCATTCCTTTTGCATCCATCTTACCTTCATATACCTTCATTTCATCTCATCCTCCTTTGTTTATAGCTAAATAAATCAGACTTTGCAATAAATTTAAGATTAAAAGGGTTCAAGGAGTCGAGTGGTCAAGGGATCGAGTGAAAGTAAGATTATTAACACTTGAACCCTTGAATCCTGGACCCCTTATTATCCCCTATTTTTTGTAAAGGCTGTTTCTCTTATCTACTAACTTTTTCCCTAAATCTTTATTTCCATTACAATATTTAGGTATAATACCATAATTGAATTAAAACATCAAGTAAAAAGTTGGCAAAAATTCAATAAATTTTGTATAATTCTGTCCTGATGGACATCTTAGAAGGACTCACAGAGGAGCAGGCTGAGGCTGTATGTCACAAAGAGGGACCGCTTCTTATTATCGCTGGGGCAGGGACTGGAAAGACATCTGTCATCACCCGAAGGATAGCATGGCTGATAGCTGAGAAGCTGGCTAGACCAGAGGAGATACTGGCGGTTACATTTACAGAAAAGGCTGCCTCTGAGATGGAGGAGAGGGTAGATGTGCTTGTGCCCTATGGCTTCACCAACTGCGCTATCTCAACCTTCCATGCCTTCGGCGATAGAATCTTGCGGGATAATGCTTTAGAGCTTGGGCTTATTCCAGACTTTCGGGTGCTGTCAAAGCCTGAGCAGATCATCTTCTTACGAGAGAATCTCTTCAAATTGCCCCTGCAAAGATACAGACCCCTTGGAAACCCAACAAGATACCTTCAGGCTTTAGCCACATTTATTTCAAGGTGTAAGGATGAGGAGATAGCCCCTGATGAGTATATAGCCTTTGTCCAAGCATTGCCAGAGGCAGAGGATGAAAAGAGGCAGTACAAGGAAAAACAGAGAGAGCTTGCCTTAAGCTTCAAGGTTTATGATGAGATAATGAAAGAAGCAGGGTTTATTGACTACGGCGACCAGATTATCTTAGTTCTGAAGCTATTCAGAGAGCATCCAGATTTGCTCAAAGCGTATCAAGAAAGGTTCAGATACATCTTAATAGATGAGTTTCAAGATACAAACTTTAGCCAGTTTCAACTTATCAAACTATTGGTGGCTAACAGGCAGAATCTAACAGTTGTCGCAGACGATGATCAGTCTATCTTTAAGTTTAGAGGCGCATCCATAAGCAATATCCTGAGTTTTCAAAACTCTTTTCTTGGACATAAAAAGGTGGTCCTGACCAAAAACTTCCGTTCCAATCAAGCCATTTTAGACTCTGCCTATAGGCTTATCCAATACAACAACCCGGATAGGCTTGAGTATTATGCTGGGGTGAACAAAAGGCTCATCTCTTCATCGCAAAATTTGGGAAAACCGCCTACCTTTATTCTGTATAATGGCGTGCATCTTGAAGCTGATGGGGTGGCAAATCTTATTGCCCAAAAGATAGCCGAAGGTGCCAGCCCCAAGGATTTTGCTATCTTGGTAAGAAGCAATTCTGCGGCTGACCCATTTATCAGAAGCCTTAATATGCTTGGTATCCCCTCATATTTTAGTGGTTCATCCGGGCTATATTCTCAAGAGGATGTAAAGCTGCTGGTCTCATTTTTACGGGTTTTGAATGACCCTGATGATACCCTGAGCCTTTATTATCTGGCAAGTTCTCCTATTTATCAGATGGAAGGCTTCGACTTAGCCAGATGTATGGCGGCTTCCTCTCATAAAAATCGCAGTCTCTGGTGGGTATTCAACCACTTAGAAGAAGATGTCCCTGATGGGGCAACAATAGAGACAAAGAATTTGGAGAAAAAAGCAAGCATCTTCTCTGAAGAATTACTTGAGGAGACAAAGAAGATAGCCGAAAGGATTGTTAGCGAGATTAGAGGCTACATAGAGCTTTCCGGCTCAAAGCCAGGAGGAGAGGTTCTCTATAAATTCGTTACTGATTCCGGTTATATCTCTCAGCTTCTCTCTACCGAATCTACCTTAAACGAAAAGAGGATTGAGAACATCACCAGGTTTTTTGAGATAATCAAAAGAAGCGAGCCGCTCCTTAGATACAACCGCATCCCTGAGTTTGTCAAGCACCTTGACCTGCTCATAGAGGCAGGCGATGACCCAGCTACAGCAGGGATAGACCCGAATGAAGACCTTGTTCATATTCTTACCATTCATAAGGCAAAGGGATTGGAATTCAAAATAGTCTGCCTTGTTGGGCTGGTTGAAAAGAGGTTTCCTTCAGTTAATCGCCAAGAATCACTTGAGATACCCTCATCTTTAATAAAGGATACCCTTCCATCTGGAGATTTTCATCTTCAGGAAGAGCGGAGGCTATTCTATGTTGGTTTGACCCGAGCAAAAAATGAACTCTATCTCACAGCTGCAAAGGATTATGGAGGAAAAGCTTTAAGAAAAAGATCAAGGTTTGTCCTTGAGGCTTTAGATATTCCAAAGGAAGAGAAGATAAAAAAGACCCCTTTTCTCTCCCAGCTTGCCTATTTTTCCGAAAGACCCCAGCAGGAAATACCAGAGGAGAAAGAAGGGATAATCACCTTGAGCTACTACCAGATAGATGACTACTTTACCTGCCCATTAAAGTATCGGTATGTCCATATCTTAAAGGGCCTAATCCAGAGGCATCACACTGTTGTCTATGGCTCAGCCTTACACTCTGCTGTCTCATTTTATTTTATGAGAAAGAAGGAGGCAATGCCTGTTAGCCTTGATGAGGTGATCAAGGTTTTTGAAGGCTCCTGGCTTTCAGAGGGTTTTATATCCCGCGAGCATGAGGAGATGAGGATGGCCTCTGGAAAGAAGGCTATTTGCAGATTTTTTGAAGACGAGGAGAAGAAAGGAAGGATTCCCACATATATTGAGCAGTCGTTTAAGGTAATGGTAGGTCAGGATATTAAACTCATCGGCAGGTTTGATAGGGTGGATATTGATGGGGATGAGGTTACTATCATAGACTTTAAGTCCTCAGAGCTTACAGAAAAAGATAAGGCAGACAAAAGGTGTCAGGAGAACCTGCAACTAGCTATCTATGCCTTTTGCTGGCATAAGATGCACGGAAAGATTCCGACGCTACAGCTACATTTCCTTGAGTCAGGATTAGTCGGCTCTTTCACGCCAACCCCATCTTTTCTTGAAAAGACAGAGGAGAGGATAAGGCTGGCGGCTGATGGAATAAGAAGGAAGGATTTCTCTGCCAAACCCGATTACAATAGCTGTTTCTACTGTGCCTACCGCCCAATATGCCTTGATTCAGAGTAGTGTCCGAAAGGATAATAAGAAATTTCACTAGCAAATTGCAAATTTAGCATT
>JASEHO010000030.1 GCA_030018505.1 bacterium | reverse complement strand
AGGAAAGAAAAAGATTGTTCCTGAATTGATAGAGCCAAAAATAAAAGTGGTTTCAACCTTGCCAAAACTAAAAGTTTCTCCTGATATTATCATTCATACCCCAAAGAAGGGTTTAGAATCGGTAATAGAGGAGCTAAAGGGTGCATTGAACAATCTTGAAAGATATGCTGAGGAGAAGATGTCTTCTCTTACGAAAGAAGAAGGAGAGTTATTGGCTTCTTTTAAGAAACTCTCTTCATCAGCAAAGCAAGAGGTCATATCCTACATCCAGTTTAAGAGCCAGAAATAATTATAGGATTGGAGGTAAAAAAATGAAGAAGTATCTAATGACACCAGGGCCTACAACCCTACCAGAGGATGTTCTGTCTATTATGGCTCATCCCATAATCCATCACAGGACAAAGGAGTATCAGGAGATAAACCAGAGGGTGAACGAGGGCTTACAGTATATCTTTTCTACCCAAAACCCTGTCTTTACCCTTGCCTCATCTGGCACAGGTGCGATGGAAACAGCTGTGTGCAATCTCCTTTCATCCACTGATAAAGCCATAGCTATAATCGGTGGAAAGTTTGGGGAGAGATGGGCTGAACTCTGCAAGGCATACAAGATAGAGGTAAATATCTTTGAGGTTGAATGGGGGATTCCAATTGATATGGATAGATTGAGAGAGGCGGTTAGGGCAACAAAACCTGCTCTCCTCTTTGCTACCCTCTGTGAGACCTCTACGGGTATGCTCTTTGATATAAAGGCAATCTCTGAACTTTGTCAGGAAGAAGGGGTGATGCTGGTGGTTGATGCCATAAGTGGCTTAGGTGCAGACCCAATGCCAACAGATGAATGGGGGGTAGATGTTGTTGTCTCTGGCTCTCAAAAAGGGTTGATGTGTCCACCGGGACTTGCTTTCCTCTCTATGAGCCAGAAGGCATTGGAAAAGGCAAGCAAATCAGACCTTCCAAAATACTACTTTTCTATACCAAAGGCTTATAAAGCCTATCAAAAGAATGATACAGCCTTTACACCAGCTATAACCCTGGTTAGGGCTTTATCTTGTGCAATAGAGAGGATAAAAAAGGAAGGGCTACAGAATCTTATCAGAAGGCATTCTATTCTGGCTGAGGCAACAAGGTTAGGTATAGAGGCAATAGGATTAGAGCTATTTCCAAAGAATCCATCAAACGCAGTCACTGCTGTTAAGGTTCCTGAGGGAATAGACGGAAAGAAGCTCGTAAAGCTGATGAAGGATGGATACGGAGTCAACTTTGCCGGAGGACAAGGTCATCTTGAAGGCAAAATCTTCAGGGTAGCCCATCTTGGCTACTGCGATAAGTTTGATGTTATTGTTGCCTTATCCTGCATTGAAATGGCTCTTTCTGATCTGGGGTACTCTTTTACAAAAGGAAGGGCTATAGAATCCGCAGAAAAGATAATAAAGCAATTAGCCTGTTCTATAGGATAGGCAAAGGAATTATAAAAGAGAAGTTAGCGGATTTCTGTAGGACATAAATAAAAAATGCTAAAGTATAAGACTTATACTGCACCGACATTACAGAGGGCTATCTTACAGATGACCATAGATCTGGGAAAGGATGCCCTGCTGGTGAGCCATCGGAATGTGAGCAAGGGTGGAATCTTTGGAATATTTGGCAAGAGAATGGTTGAAGTGACCGCGGCTCTGCCTATTGAAACTAAACCAAAGATAGAGAAGAAACAAACACCGCCTGTTGTTAGCCAACCAATACAACCTCTGCCTCAGATTCCTGTCCAGGAACAAAGAGAGCCTGTCCTTGTCCAATCTTATTCCGAGATGCGACAGCCTATTTTGACCAAAGAGGCTCAACCAGTACTTTTACAAGAAGCAGGGGTGATGAGCATGATTCAAAGGGAACTGGCTGAGATAAAGGAGAAGATGCAGGCAATATCTGAGGAGAAGGGCTCGGTTTATAGGAGGTTTCCTGGCAAATGCTCAGAGCTTTATCTCAGATTGATAGAGAACGAAGTGGAAAGGGATTTGGCTGAGTCAATAATCAAAAGGATTGTTGTCGAAACGCCACCAAACCTTTTGGAGGATGAGCCATTCGTTGAGTCTCGGGTTATAAAGTATATTGCTACAATGATCAAAACTGATGGTTCCATTCAAATGGAAAAAGATGGTCCAAAGATTATATCGCTTATCGGACCAACAGGCGTGGGAAAGACAACGACATTAGCAAAGATTGCTACTGAATATGCCTTTGAAAAACACAAGAAGGTGGCTGTCATTACTGTTGATACTTATAGAATTGCGGCAGCAGAGCAACTGAAGACCTATACAGAAATATTGGGTATTCCCCTTTGTGTTATCTATTTTCCATCAGAGTTCAAGAAGGCCATAGACCAGTATGCAGGCTCTGATATTATTCTCATAGATACAGCTGGCAGGTCCCAGAGAAACTCAATGCAAATGGCAGAGCTAAAGGCTTTTCTTGACTCTGCAGGCTATAATTTAGAAAATCTTCTCTTGCTTTCAGCTACAACAAAGTATAAAGAGCTTGTAGATATGGTGGAGAGCTTTTCCAGACTCAACTTTCAAAGAATAGTCTTCACCAAGACAGATGAAGCCGTAACATTTGGACCGATATTATCCCTCAGTTATAAAGTTCCTCATCCCATCCTCTATCTGACCACAGGACAGAATGTTCCAGAGGATATAGAACTTGCAGATAGAGATAAGATAGCGAGAATGGTGATAGGAGCGTAATTGGTGAATAGTGTATAGTGAAGAGTGAAGAGTGAAGAGGGAAAGAGTTGGGAGTCTGAGAGTCAAAATTTGACTACTTAAACTTCTTAAACTTTCGGCTGAATGAAAAGCAAATATTGTTCAAAAGTGTTACAGTAGCATAAAACTGCTTATAGGCAGGATAATCTGAAGTTGGGCATTAAAAAAGGAAAGATATGTTGACATCAAAAAAACGATCGGAAAAATTTCAATCTGTGACAATCAGTAAGGGTGAAGCGTTTTATCGGATATTTCGTGCATTGCCGAAAAAAGATCGAGTAGCTGTCGCACAATATATTCTGAAAGATGAAGATATTCGAAGCAGTTTTGACAAGTCTGAAATCCCAAATAAAACGACTTTGGAAGCGTTTGCCGAAGATAAATCTGCCATGCCTGTGTTTCATTCCGTTGAAGAATTACGAAAGGATTTGTTATCTTGAAGCTGACTATTCGGAGAACAACCCAGTTCAAACGAGACATTAAACGACTTTTACGAAGCAGTAAAGAGATTGAGAAGTTATTGAATATTGTTGAGGAGCTTGCGGAAGGACGGAAATTACGTCTTGAATGCCATGACCATCTCCTTAGCGGCAAATATAAAAATAGGCGTGATTGTCATATTGAATCTGATTGGATTCTGATTTACGCGATAGAAGACGATGAACTTGTTCTTTATCGTACAGGAAGCCATTCTCAACTTTTCAGATAAAAGAATAAAAATTATGAAGGTAATAGATCAGGCAGAAAGGCTTAGAGAGTTGGCAGCAGAGAAGAGAAGGGACTCTGTGGAGATTATTACTGTAACCAGCGGAAAGGGTGGCGTAGGCAAGACTAATATTTCTGTCAACTTAGGCATAGCCCTTGCCCTTTCTGGAAGGAGGGTTTTGATCCTTGATGCAGACCTTGGGCTTTCCAATGTGAATATTATTGCTGGGCTTGTTCCTCCGCCAAAGTATAACCTTTTCCATGTGATAAAGGGCGAAAAGAGATTAGAGGAGGTTGTAACCGAAGGACCCTGCGGCATAAAGGTGATCACCGGTGCCATTGGGATAAATACCCTGGCTAACCTATCCCCAAAAAAGAGAGAGGAGCTAATAATTAGTTTGTCAGCAATTAAGCATATTGCAGATTTGGTTATTATTGACACATCTGCCGGGCTATCCGGGAAGGTGCTCTCTTTTGTCTTTGCGGCAAATAGGGTTTTATTGGTGACAACACCTGAGCCTACAGCCATAACTGATGCCTATGGAATAATAAAGGCTGTCTCTTTTCGAACAAAGGATTTGAATATTAAGCTGATTGTGAACAGGGCAAGGAATGTAGAGGAGGGTGAAAGGGTGGCCAATAGGATAGCAGATATTGCCGGACAGTTCTTAGGGATGAAGATAGATAAACTTGGCATTCTTCTTGATGACGCTTGTGTGGGTGAAGCAGTAAGAGAGCAAAAACCATTCTTTATCTCCTATCCGAGAGCAAAGGCTACAAAGTGTATCTATCATTTGAGGAATGTTTTAGAAAATATACCAGAAGAGCCGCAAGGAATAAACGAGTTTATAAAAAGGCTCTTTCGCTTCAGTGGCGACCACTTAGAGTTTGCCGAGGAATAGCTCTCCAGCAAGCAACAAATTTTGGGACGGTTCATTTTCAAAAGTTTTTCCCTCTGATTAGCGATGAGAAAGATAGTTTTGATAATTGCCATTTCCCAGTTAGTCCTTTCATTATCAGTCAAAGAGATAGAGAATGACCCAGATTATTACAATAAAAAAGTGGTTACTATAACCGGCAGGGTAAAAGAGATTAAATTTTCAGTATCTAAAAAGGGTAGCAGATATACCACGCTTCTTTTAGATGATGGATTTATCAATATCTTCAGCTATGACCACCTTCCTTTCAAAAAGGGAGATAGGGTAAGGGTGAAGGGCATTTTTTCTGAAACAGAGAATGGGTTCGGCATGGAGATAAAGGCAGAACCAGAGGATATAACCAGGGTTAGTGGATTAAATGGGATAATAGTTGTCGGAATTATTCTTATTGCTGTTTTGGGACGGTTATTATATAGAAGGTATAAAGCAGGAAGGGATATAGCCTATGAGATGGGCGTAGGGTTTGAAAACTATGTTCAGGAGCTATTTTCCAAAGATGACTGGACGATTGCCAGGACAGCTGGCGACCTATCAAGAAAATTGGGTAGAAAGGTTGAGCAAGACTCAGAGCCTGACTTTGTAATGAGACACAAAGAAAAAAACAGGCTCTTTGCCATTGAATGCAAATTCCGTTCAAACTTTTGGAAGGGAAAAGAAGAGTATGGAATCTTATGGGCGCCAAAGTATAAGATACGCAACTATAACAGATTTTGGGAAAAGGAGAAGATTCCGGTCTTTATAGTAATTGGGCTTTCTGGCACGGCCTCTGCACCGCAGCACCTTTTTCTAATTCCTTTACCTTACTTAAAGCACCAATTTATCTCTGAAAACAGACTAAAAAAGTTTGAAAGGAAGCCAACAGATAGATTTTCTCTCAAAGAATTTGTATAACGCTATAGATACAAAACAGAGAGAAAAAAGAGCCCTTTCAGCTAATACAAAATAGGACATTTCTATTTTGCTAAGAATAGGACATTTCTATTTGGCTGTAACAGATGTGATTATACATCTTGACAAGAGAGGACGAACCTATCTAAAATGTTGACTGCAATCAAATAACATATGATAGCTATTGTTGATTATGGGGTTGGGAATCTCCACTCAATAGGAAAGGTGTTGGAAAGGTTTTCTGAGGTGAGGATAACAAGGTCGGCGCTTGAGTTAATGAAGGCAGAAAAGATAGTTCTACCTGGTGTTGGTGCATTTCCTGATGCCGTATCTTTCTTAAAAACAGCCTCTATCTTCAATCTTCTTCAAGAATTGGCAAAGACAAAGCCAATTTTAGGGCTATGTCTTGGGATGCAACTCCTCTTCTCTGAGAGCACAGAGGGCGGAAGGACTCAGGGTTTAGACCTTATTAAGGGAACGGTAAGAAGGTTTGAAGGAGAGATGAAGATCCCTCATATTGGCTGGAACACAATAGAATTTGCCTCTAATCCACTTCTTTCTGGAATCTCAAACAAGAGCTACTTTTACTTTGTCCATTCATACTATGCGGACTGTCTGGAGGATGTCGTTATTGCCAGGACATCATATTCGGATTTCTCATTTAGCTCGGTTGTTGCCAAAGGCAATATCTTTGGATGTCAATTTCATCCAGAAAAGAGCAGCGGTCTTGGCTTAAAACTTTTGGAGAATTTTGCTAAAAAGGTGTAAATATGTATCCAAATCTTGATGAGTATAACAGGCTTTCTGAGGGAGGAAACCTTGTCCCTGTATATAAGGAGATATTGGCAGACCTTGAGACACCTATCTCCATCTTCGCCAAGACAAAGACTGCCTACTCCTTTCTCTTAGAGAGCGCCCTTTCTATAGAGAAGATAGGCAGATATTCCTTTATCGGTCTATCGCCATCAATAATCTTTAGGGCTTACTCTGATAGGGTTGAGATTATAAGAGATGGAAGAACAGAAAGGATTGAATTGAAAGATGACCCTATCTCTTACCTTATCACTATTCTCAACTCCTTAAAACCTATCAGCCTCCCTGAACTTCCAAGATTCTGGGGTGGTGCTGTTGGTTATATTGGCTATGACTATATCCGCTATATAGAACATCTTCCTCCTAAAAGACCTGAGGACTTAGAGATTCCCTTATCAATCTTTGTTATCCATAAGAATATAATCATCTTTGATCATTTCAAGGCGACAATGAAGATTGTGGCTACCCTGCCAGGCGCATCATACCAAAAGGCTTGTGAATCTATAGAAAGAATAGAAGAAAAACTTTCAAAGCCCCTTGGCCAGGAGATCTATCAGCCGTCCCAAAGCCCTTCATTTAAGCCTAATTTCGAGTTTTCTGAAAGAAACTACAAAAAAGCTGTCTGTCGTGCTAAAGAGTATATAAAGGCAGGAGACATCTTTCAGGTTGTCCCATCCCAGAGGATACAAAGACAGACAAAAGCCGCTCCTATATCTATCTATCGGGCACTCAGGCAGATAAACCCATCGCCGTACATGTATCTCCTTGATTTTGACGAGCTTTCTCTTGTAGGCTCTTCTCCTGAATTTCTGGTCAAGGTAGAGGATGGCTTCGCTGAGACAAGACCTCTTGCTGGCACAAGGAGAAGGGGAGATAATGATGATGAGGATAAGAGGCTTGAGAAAGAGCTTCTTTCTGACCCAAAAGAGAGGGCAGAGCATATAATGTTGGTTGACCTTGGCAGGAATGACCTTGGTCGCGTTTGTGAATTCGCAAGTATCACCTTGCCTGAGTTTATGACCATAGAAAGATACTCCCATGTGATGCATATTATGACCTCTGTGAGGGGGAAGGTGAAGCAGGGAATATCAGCGCTGGATGTTCTTAAGGCCTGTTTTCCTGCAGGCACACTGACTGGCGCACCAAAGGTAAGAGCCTGTGAAATTATAGATGAGCTTGAGCCAGTGAGAAGAGGGGTCTATGCTGGATGTGTTGGCTATTTTTCTTTCAGTGGCAATATGGATACCTGTATCACTATAAGGACAATCCTTCTTCATCAAGGCACAGCCTATATTCAAGCAGGTGCAGGGATTGTGGCTGATTCAGACCCAGAGATGGAATACAAAGAGTGCTTGAACAAAGCCAGAGCGATGCTCTCTGCCATTGATTTAGCTGAAGGAGGTTTGAAATGGTAAAGAAGGGTAACACTTTACTCATCTGAAGTAACCGAGTAAAGTTCAATGTAAAATGTAAAATTAGCAATTAGCATTTTAAAATTATTCCTCTTCTTCAAAAGTTAATTGATAATTGCTCATTGATAATTTTGCAATGAATTCCCTTTTTGCCTGGTTGTTGCTTCACTTCAAATGGGTAAATAGTTACTATGATCATTAGGTCTTCCTAACTTCTTTTCGGACAGAATTTGGTTTCTTTAAACTCCTTCAAACAAGAAAGAGGAGTATGAGCATTTTCATACTTAGCAAGCCCTCTTTCTAACTGCTTGATAGTCTTCTCTTGTTCTTTAATCACCTTCTCTTGCTGCTCAAGTCTTGCACTCAGTCTTATAATGGCATTTTCAAGCCTTTTGCAATTTGGACAAGTTGCCCTATCTTTTCTTGAAGACTCAATGATTTCAACCATTCCATTATTTATATCGGCATTTTTGTCAAAGAACTTTAATGTTTAATTTAGATGCACCTCTGTGGATAGCTAAACACATACAAAGAAACAAAAGGGATTGCTATACAACGTATCGTTAGCTAACAAATAAGGGATTGCCAATTGCCACTGGGTCAGTAGAAGGAGCTTAAAAAGAATCTTATCAAGGATAGGATGGAACTTTTCCGGTATGAGATGGACAGAGGATATGGCTGAGGCTATGTTGAAAATGAGGGCTATATACCTGAGTGGTGATTTTAAAGATTACTGGTCTTTCCATATCCAGAAGAAAAGGAAAGGCTACATCCAAAAGGGAGGTGGAGGCCTATTTTGGCTGTCGTCCAAAAGTAGCCACACCCATTTCATTTGGTCAAATTAGGACATTTTCATTTGGGTATTACAACATTTCTGACTTCTTCATTTGGCTTTAGGAGCGGAAAGAGTATCACCTCGCGAATAGAGGTCTGGTTTGTAAGGAGCATAACAAGTCTATCTATCCCTATCCCTAATCCGCCTGTTGGAGGCAGACCATAGCTTAAAGCAGAGACAAAGTCATAGTCAACCTTTCCCTGTCTTTTGAAATTTTCTAACTGTTCATCTGGGTCAGATAGCTCTGAATAGGCATTTCCAATCTCACACCCGGCAATGATTATCTCAAACCTCTCGGCTATATTAGGGTCATCTGCTCTCTTTTTGGCTAAAGGTGAAAGCTGGGCTGGAAAGTCAACAAGGAATGTTGGCTGAATGAGATTTGGCTGGACAAATCTATCTACCAGTGTCTTAAAGGGGTCTTCTATCTCCTTTATATTTAGCTTCTCACAAACCCTGGCACAATCCTCTAAATCCTTCACCTCTTCTTTTACTGCCTCTTCGATAGCCGGAAATACAGAGAGCTTTTTCCATGGTGGGGCAAGGTCTATTGTATTGCTATCATAGATTATCTTTGTCTCGGAAAGAACCTCTTTGGCCACAGATGAGATAAGCCAAGAGGATAGCTCCATCATATCGTTGTAGTTAGCATAGGCTAAATATGCCTCTAATATGGTGAACTCAGGGTTATGGAGGGTAGAGATACCTTCATTTCTAAAGGTCTTTCCAATCTCATAAACCCTGTCTAAACCTCCGACAATTAGCTTTTTAAGATACAGCTCCGGCGCTATTCTAAGACAGAGGCTAAGGTCTAATGCGTTGTGATGAGTCAAAAAAGGCTCAGCCTCTGCACCTTGAGCGATTGTATGCATCATAGGCGTCTCTACCTCAAGAAATCCTTTTTCATCAAGCAGTCTTCTAAGGCAAGAGATGATTTTACTCCTTTTCTCAAACCTCTCCTTTACCTCTTCATTTACTAAAAGGTCCAAATACCTCTTTCTATGCTTAAGCTCTACATCCTTTATCCCATACCACTCTTTGGGAATAGGGTTCTGTGGCTTTGTCAGGATGGAGAAAGAAGAGAGGAAGATAGTCTTTTCAGATGTCTTAGTAAGAAAAAGCTCTCCCTCTACCTCAATAATATCACCTAAGGTAAGGTGTAAAAATTCAGCAAAATTAGAGAGCTTGTCAACCTTTCCATAGATCTGAATCCTTCCTGTGCTATCCTTGATATGGCCAAAGGCTGAACCTCCATGGGGCCTAAAAGAGATAAGCCTTCCTCTTACCTTTGCAACTTTTCCTTCAGAAAAACCATTCAAAAGTTCTTTAATCTGCATCTTACTATTATGCTGGTAGATAAATTGAGTTTGTAATAAATAATGATTTATTGTTAATTGATAATTGCTAATTGATAATTTTGCAATGAATTCCCTTTTTCTTCTATCTCGGTAAATAGTCACAAAACAAATAACTTTTAACTTTTAACTTCCTTATCATAATTTGCTATCTCCTCAATAATCAATTCAAGGTTTTTATCCTTGGGCAGGATTGCCATTTGAGAAAGATATTCGTCTTTTTGGCCTTCAAAAAAGGCTAAAAGAGCGTAGATTGCCCTTTTTCTCTTCCTATATTCTGGTGTTTCAAGCATCTTCTTAAGTTCAGATTCAGTAGCCTCTCCATTCTTGATTCGAAAGAGCAGATTAGTCCACTGATACAAAAAGACTGAGGTATCATTCAGCGGCCACCATTCACTCAGGCTCTTCTCAATAGGCTTCCAGACAGATGGAATCTCCTCCCATTTATTCTGCTTGATAAGGCAGTATATCTCCCCCAAAAAGGCAGAAGAGGCCATATGGCTATATGTTGGCTCAAGCCACCAGATAAACTTAAGATTAGAAAACCTCTTTCTGAAAAGGCTAATTGCCTCACCAATCTTTCCTTCTTCTATCAGACAATACCCCTTATGAATAGCCGCATTATACCAGAGCCAAAAGATAGCTATTGGGCTTAAGAGCAAAATAAACCTTCCCCTTCTAAAAATGATAACACCAATGGAAAGGATTTCAAATATTTTAGGGTGATCGGTAAATGCAGGAAGAAAGGATGCTAACATCAATATAATGGCAATATCTAAGGAAAAGTCCAAAAGGATAAAGGAGAGGTATATCCTTACCTTCGGAATCCTGATGATAAAAGAGATAAGGAGAGAAGCCGCTAAGATTATAATAATTCCCAGAGGAAGCAGAAAGGTTAAGAAGAGCAAAGCCTCTTTAAGGAGGTCTAAGGGAATGAACTTAAAGTTACCTTTGCCAAATAAAGAGGAGAGGAATAAGATTAGAAAGTTTCCAAGATAGAGATAGAAGACCCATCTTTTTTTGATGACATACCTCTTTAAGGCAGGATACCCCCTGATGAGAAACATCCCGGTGCAGTGAATCAGGCTAAGGAGAAAGAAGGTGGCTATCCAGATAGCAGTATATCCAAAGCAAAACAATGGGAAGTATCTATTCATAAACGCCTCTTCCAGCCAGATATTTAGGGTTCTCTTATCCTTTGAGAGCCAGAACCCCTTCTGGTAAGCAAGAAGAGCCTCAAAAAATTTGTTGTTATAATAATAGGCATTTCCTAAGGCAAAATAGGGTCTGTCAAAGAATGGCTCTTTCGTCACGGCCCTCTCTGCATAAGTTAAAGATTCGGTATATGAACCCTTCTTTCCATAGATGTTACTCATAAACACATCTGGCAGGCTATCCCCAGGAAGCTCCTTGATAAGCTCTTTATAGAGCCCTTCTGCCTTTGTTTTTAAGGAAAGCTCCTTATATAACCAAAACATCCGTAGCCTTGCCAGATAAAAACCTGGCTCCTTTTCTTCCAATTCTGAAAACCTTCGCAAAGCAGTTGTATAGTATTGAGAAGATATAGCCATTACTCCCTCAAGATAGAGACGGTCTATCTTATCAACCTCATCGCTGGCAATCTCTTCCATAGAAAGCCCTGTCCCAAGAAGAAATATAGCAACCCTCTCCTTAACAAGAATGTTATTTGGTTCAGCCTTTTGTAATTCCAGTAGAATTTTGGTTGCCAACTTTAAGTTTTTCTCGTTTATTAGCAAACCAGAAAGCTCATAGAGAAGCTCAGAGGAACTGGTTTTTATTGCACCCTCTGCGAGAACCTCCATAGCCTTTTCCTTCTCCCCTTTTATTGAATAGAGGAAAAAGAGATGGAGGTAGGAGAGATGACAGGTAGGCTCTTTCTTCTTGGCAAGAAGATATAATTCCTCTGCCTCGCTTAGTTTTCCCTCTGCCTTTTTGACTAAGCCCATTCCAATCAAAGAATAGGCACTCTGCTTGCTTACTTGCTCAAACGATGAATAAGCCAATGTCCATGAACCCTGATAGAGATACCAGAGACCATCTCTTATCTCACCATAGAATTGAGGACAATTAGCAAGATCTATTTTATTGTAGGAATCTATCTTGCCCTCTTTCTGATAACAGTCTGCCAAAAGAAAGAGAAGATATGGGTCAGGCCTTCTCTTTAGCTCTTCAGAAAAGATAGCCCTTGCCTTTTTTATATTGCCCCTGGAAAGATTAGCTCTTCCATCTATTATAGCATCTGCAAAGCAGATATTTGCCAAGACTAAAACAAATCCAATAATTCTTTGCATTACGAGAATTATATCTCTTTTTTGAGTAAAAAGCAACCTTGTTTTATAAGATACCCCTTGACAAATCCAAAGAAAAAGAAGTAAATTAAGGGTAAAAATCATATGGAAGAAGAAAAAAAGACAGGGGATTATAGGACTGGCATAGAAGAAAAAAGGGTCTTTCGGACAATAGGCCTAAAGGAGGAGAGGATAAAGAATAGCCTCTCTGATATTGTCAAGTGGGGGAAGGCTGTTTCTATTGAGACCATATCAAACCTATTTGGAGTTGATATAAAGGTCATCGTCTCCTCTGAGAAGGAGGGTGTAGTTCCTTCTTTAATAAAAAGCATAGAGAGCAGTATCAAAAAGAGGTTTGGTGATAATATCTATGGTGTAGAGAATGAATCTTTGGAGGAGATAGTCATGTATCTATTTTCCCTCAGAAAGAAGACCCTTGCTGTAGCTGAATCCTGCACTGGTGGTTTGATAAGCCATCTTCTCACCAGCATTCCTGGTAGTTCAGAATACTATAAAGGTGGAATTGTTGCTTACAGCAATGAGGCAAAGATTGATATTTTGGGTCTGCCAGAGGGAATAATAAGAAGGTGTGGGGCTGTGAGTGCTGATACAGCCAAAGAGATGGCTATTGGTGTAGCCAGAGCATTAAAGGCTGATGTCGGCCTGAGTGTCACGGGAATTGCTGGTCCTGGTGGTGGGACAGAGGAAAAGCCTGTTGGTCTTGTCTATATGGGTGTGGCTTCAGAGGGTAAACCAGAGGCAAAGAGATTCTTCTTTCTTGGAACAAGAGAAGATATAAAAGAGCAATCTGCTTACTTTGCTCTTGATATGGCCAGGAGAAAGGTCTTATGATGAGACTATTTATTGCTATACCGCTAAGCCATGAGATAAAGAAAACTCTATCTCTTCTCCAAAAAAGGCTTGCGCCTTCCATCAAGGACGCAAAATGGGTAGAGCCTGAGAATATCCATCTTACCCTGAAGTTTCTCGGAGAAGTAAATGAAAAAAGTGTAGAGGATATAGCCGAGTGTTGCCAGAAAGTAGTAGCGGAAACTCCAGCTTTTCTAATCTCCCTTGAAAAAGTTGGAAGCTTTCCTAATCTTGTCATTCCAAGGGTTATCTGGGTTGGGATTAAGGAAGGAAAAGAAAGGGTCAAAGGGTTGGCTAAGGATTTAGAAGAGAGGCTTCATAAGATAGGCTTTACAAAAGAGACCAGACCATTTTCTTCCCATCTGACCCTTGCCAGAATAAGACTGCCAAAAAGGGTTTCATTACAAGATTTGAAGATAGAACAAACAAATATGAGGGTATTATCCATTCAGCTTATCCAAAGCACACTTACCCCAAAGAAAGCGGTATATCAGGTGCTAAAAGGGTTTGAGCTTTGTGGCTAATATTTACAAATGTAAGCGTTCAGGTAGTGTCCGAAAAGGGGATAAAATTCACTAGCAAATTGCAAATTTAGCATTTATCATTTCAAAGTGTAAAAAGGTGA
>JASEHO010000002.1:20584-33861 GCA_030018505.1 bacterium | reverse complement strand
TAGCCTTATTTTTGTCAAAGAACATCCCTTACAAAATTTGCACCAGTCTCAAAATATCTAATGAAAAGATTGTGAAATTATTGGAACACTATCTATTAGCTAACTATAGGGGAAATTAGTAACAACTATCAGAGACGGGTGTATACACCGAGAATAAATCAGAAAGGTTAAATAATAAAACCTTCGCTCAAACCCTTGAATCCTCAAGCCGTTACACCGCATAAGCACAATCTTTGAAAGATGAGCCATATAAATATTATAGTCAGGTCTTGATTAGAAAGCCAACCTCAAAACCAAAAAAAAGATTAAAGTATTTTCCAAAATAAGCCGATATATTAAATGAGATGTATAGAGGACTTTATTCAGCGGCTTTGGGAATGAATAGTCAGTGGACTAATTTAGAGGTAGTGGCAAACAATATGGCTAATATCTCTTCTCCGGGATATAAAAAAGATGAAACCATCTTTAGCTCTCTTCCTGAGCTCTCTATCTCACGGCTTTATGACAATATTATCAAGAGCCCTGCTGGGTATAAAGATACAACTCCTTTTGTTGGAGGATTAGGCACAGGCGTTAGAATTGATGATATTGTCACCATTCATTCAGATGGACCTATTCAACCTACAGAGAACCCCTTTGATTTAGCTATCCAGGGTGATGGCTTCTTTTGTGTCTCTACCCCTGCTGGAGAAAGATACACCAGGGATGGAAGATTCACCAGGGATTCCGAGGGGTATCTGACAACTATTTCAGGCAACAGAGTTCTCTCTGAAATAAACCTACCCATTGAAATACCAGAAGGAGATTTTGTTGTTGATGAGAAGGGAATGGTCTTTGTAAATAGAGAAGAGATAGAAAGACTCAAGGTAGTTAGTTTTGATGAGAAAGAAGACCTTATCAAGATAGGTGCAGGGCTTTTTAAGAAAAGAGATATAGTAAATCCAAAGGTAGCAGAAAGTGCTTTGATAAAGCAAGGCTATTTAGAGCTTTCCAATGTGAATGCTATCTTTGAAATGGTGAAAATGATTGAGGTTCAAAGGCTATACGAGGCAAACCAGAAGGTTGTCTTAGCCTATGATGATGTTATGAGAAGAGGAATTGATGATGTGGGCAGAATAGCCTGAAAAGTTTGGTAACTATTTAGCCAGGCAAAGCAAACCAGGTAAAAAGGGAATTCAATGTAAAATTATCAATTAGCAATTATCAATTAGCAATGAAGAAAAGGAGTAATTTTGAATTGATAGTTTAGGATTGTTTAGTTTTGCATTTTACATTGAATTTTTCCCTCACCGATAGAGATTATTACTTCAGATGGGTAAAGTGTTATAAAAGTTTGAGTAATTTATAAAGGAGGTAAAAAATGATTAGATCATTATGGTCAGGAGCAACAGGGATGAGCGCCCAGCAGTTTCACTTGGATGTTATATCCAACAACTTAGCAAATGTGAACACTACTGGGTATAAGAGGGATAGGGCAGAGTTTGAAGACCTGCTTTACGCCACATTGAGGCTTTCTGGAACACCTATTGCTGGTGGGGGAAGCGTTCCAACAGGTGTGCAGGTAGGTCATGGGACAAAAATAGTCGGGACACAGAAGATTCATTCTGCAGGCCCCTTAGAGGAGACCCAGAATCCTTATGACTTAGCTATAGAGGGTCAGGGGTTTTTTCAGGTTCTCCTTCCAAATGGAGAGGTGGGTTATACCAGGGCTGGGTCATTCAGCAAGGATGCAGATGGAAAGATAGTTACGCAGAACGGTTATATCCTTCAGCCTGAGATAGTTGTCCCAGAGGATGCAACAGAGATATCAATAACAGAGGATGGAGCAGTCTTTGCTACTATCGCTGGGAATGTAAAGACCACAGAAGAGCTTGGAAAGATTGAGCTGGCCAGATTCACAAACCCAGCCGGGCTCTCTGCTATGGGGAAAAATGTCGTCAAAGAGACAGCTGCATCTGGTGAGCCAAAGACAGGAACGCCTGGCACTGAAGGCTTTGGCAGAATCTCTCAAAGGTTTATAGAGAGGTCTAATGTGAATGTAGTGGAAGAGATGGTCAATATGATCGTTGTCCAGAGGGCTTATGAGTTCAGTGCCAAAGTTATCCAGACAGCAGACGCTATCTTGGGTGCGGCAAGTACTGTAAAGAGGTAAAAAATGAAGGCAAGACTACAGAATACTCTTATCATTCTTCTTCTGCCTCTCCTGGCATTTTGCCAGACCATCAGTTTGAAGGAAGATGTAGAGGTATCTGGTAAGGAGATATTTCTTTCAGATATCGCAGAGTATTCTGGAGAAGAGATAAAAATAGGTGTCTCGCCCCTTATAGGAAGAACAAGGACTCTCAAGAGGCAGTATATAGAATTGGTAGCAAAAAGGAGAATTCCTGACCTAAAGATAATAGGGAATGAAGTAAGAGTGAGAAGAGCCTGTCAGAATTTACCAAAAGAAAGGCTGCAAGAAGAGATTATAAGGGCTATTCCAGAAAAAGGCAGCATTACAGTCGGAAATATTCCAGAGCTTTTTCTTGCTAAGGGTGAGCTAAGTTTTGATGTAGAGCCAATAGTCAGGGAGAATAAGGCTACCTGTAAGGTGCTAATCAAGGTTAATGGTGTAGAGCATAAAAGGATAATGGTGGATTGCAAGATACAGAAATTTTCCGATGTTGTGGTAGCAAAGAAGGATATCTTATCAGGTTCTCTGATAAAAGCAGAGGATATTGAGATGGCTTATAAAGAGATAGAGAAAGAGGCTGGATTCTCTGATTCTACTGATTTAGTTGGCAAGGAGGCAAGGGTGCTGATAAAGGCTGGAGAGGCAATAAAGGTGTGTGATGTGCAAGACCCTGTTTTGATAAGGTTTGGTGATATAGTTACCCTGATAAAGAATGGAGATGGATTTACTGTTACCTGTGAGGGAAAGGCAGCCAGCAATGGATTTTTGGGAAAGAGGATAATGGTCAGAAACTTATCTTCAAATAAGCTGATTGAGGCCGTGGTCTTAGACAGCAAGACAGTGGAGGTGAGATAATAATGCAAAAATGGGCTTTAATCTTTCTGTTAATGGCAAATATGCTGTGGGCAAAGAGCCTTTGGATGGAGAGCAATGAAAGAGGGCTCTTTTCTGACCATAAGGCTGGCAAGATTGGGGATATTGTGACAGTGGTGATTGTGGAGGAAGCAAAGGCATCTAATATGAACTCATCTAAGCGCGATAAAAACCTTGAGGTGACGACAGAGGCCTCTGGTGCCCTTGACTTCTTGCCAAAGATAGGTGGCAAAGGTGAGAGCAAGTTTAAGAGGGGTGGGGCTGTAACAAGGGCAGGAAGCCTTCAGGCAAAGGTTACAGCTCAGGTGATCTCTGTCCTGCCCAATGGAAACCTAAGGATAGAGGGAGAAAGAAAGGTGAAGATAGATAATGAAGAGGAGACAATCTATGTCTCAGGTATAGCCAGGCCAGAGGATATTCAGGCTCAGAATGTGATTATGTCAACATACTTAGCTGAGGCAAAGATAGAGTATAAGGGTGCAGTCAGCTTATCAAGCAAGGAGAAGCCGAATGTTGGGGTGAGGGTGCTTCAAAAGCTGATTGGGTGGGTGTTTTAACTTTAGTAAATATGGAGATGGATATGAAGAGGTTAATATTTTTAGTGGTTTTGGTGGCAACAATGGTTTTTTCTGTGCCGAGTGTAAAGATTGGGGATTTAGTAGATATTCAGGGTATGAGACCAAATCACTTGGTAGGTTATGGTTTGATTGTTGGCCTTGATGGCACAGGCGACAGCAAAGGGACATTCTTTACTGCCCAGTCTATTGTCAATCTCTTAGCACATTTTGGCATTGCTGTGGAGAAGGATAAGATGAAGGTAAAGAATATCGCTGCTGTCTTAGTTACTTGCGAGATTCCAGCCTTTACCAGAGTAGGGATGAAGGTTGATGTCACGGTCTCCTCTATTGGGGATTCAAAAAACCTTCAGGGTGGCATCCTCCTCCAGACGCCATTACTTGGTGCAGACGGCTTAGTTTATGTTACTGCTCAAGGACCTATATCAACAGGTGGCCCTATCACTGCTGGCGGTAGAATGGCTCATCCTACAGTAGCAAGGATAGATAATGGTGGTCTTGTTGAAAGGGAGGTTATCTCAGAGCTTTCCAATCAAGTTATCTCTTTATGCTTGAAAGAGCCTTCGTTCTCTTTAGCAAGCAATATTGCCCAGTCTATCAATACATACTTTGAAAAGGATATTGCCAAACCCATTGATCCATCCCTTATTGAGATAAAGATTCCCAATGGGTTTAAGGACAATCCTGTCTCCTTCTTTTCTTCCATCCAGTCTATTTACATCAGCCCAGAGCAAAAGGCAAAGGTGGTTATCAATGAAAGGACAGGAACGATTGTTATGGGTGAGAATATCAAGATCTCTGCCTGTGCTATTTCACACGGAAATCTCTCTATTAGTGTGGCTGAAGAAGGAGTGGCTGGAAAGAAACAGACAAAACAAGAAAGGGTTCTGCTTCTAAAAGAGGGGGCATCTGTAAAAGATGTTGTTGCCTCCCTTAATGCTGTTGGGGCAAGACCTGCTGATGTGATTGCTATACTTTCTGCAATGAAAGCCTCAGGTGCCTTATACGCTGAGATTGTGATAATGTAATATAACGAAAAACTAAAAACTATTTTTCACTTTTCACTTTTAACTTTTCACTTTTAACTTTTACTTATGGATATATCAGCAACAAGCATTTATCAGAATATAGGCAAGCAAACGACAAAAGAGGCAAAGCTGAAAGAGGCATGCAGAGAGTTTGAATCCATCCTCATCGAACAGATGCTAAAGGGCTTGCGGGATACAGTTGAAAAGTCAGAGTTGACCTCCGGGGGTCTGGGAGAAGATATCTGGGAGGATGTCCTCTACACTCAATATGCCAAAAATATGGCAAAAACCGCCTCCTTTGGTCTGGCAGAAACAATCTACAAGCAGATGAGCAAAAGATTGGAGTAATAAGACCAATCTCTTAACCCTTTTTCCTTTCATTATACCCTGATATAAGGTCTATCTCCCAAAATGGGTGGTGAAGGAGAGGCGGTGGGTGTCCCCTAATTCATTGTAGGGGACATAAGCATAGTCAAGGCCGAAGGTTCCGAGCTTAAGGCCTGCACCAAGGCTGACGCCAATACCAAGGTCTCTGAAGAGTTGAGAGTTGTAGCCTCCTCTTAAGGCTAAATTTCTGTTTATCTGCCACTCTGTGCCTAAGCAAACCTTCCAGTCGTTATCTAATGGCTTTACTAAATCCAAGAGTAGCTTGGCGTCCTCATCCATTAGCTTATAGACTGCACCAAGCTTTAGGGTGAGCGGCATCTTGTCTTCTTCTCTGATAAACTTTATCTTGGGGCCTATATTGGCAACCACAACAGCTAAGGAAAGTCCATCCATCTTATAAATCTGGCCAGCATCAAGAGCAAAGCTGTATCTCTTCTCCTTCTCTATCTGTTGGCTAATCCATTTGGCAGATACGCCAAAATAGTTCCTCGGTGAAAACCTTTGGCTATAGCTGAAGGTAACTGCTAAATCCTTTGCATCAAAATCTCCTGTCTTCCAATAATCACTACCCTTTTCATCATATCCAGGAATCTTCGGTGTCTGAAGATAGAGAGCAGACACACCCAGGGCATTATCCCTTGAGATAGGTGCAGAATAACCGATAAACCCATACCTTGTCTCATCAATCCATAACCCTCCGCAGGTTATAGCCTCAGGCATTCTTAATTGGGCAAGACCTGCTGGGTTATAGTAAGAAGCAGAGGCATCATCTGCCAAGGCAGAGAAGGCACCACCCATAGAGGCTGACCTTGCCACAGGGTCTATCTTTAAAAACTGTGCCCCACAGACACCCTTTGATGGCCCTGCCCATATCTTAAGGGGAAACAGAATAACTACTAATATCAATAGTTTCTTCATTATTACACCTCATCACTTAATTATAGCAAACCTCCTTGTTACCTTATCTGCTTAATCCTTACAGCTTATAACTTACAGCTATTTCACCACTATATTTTTTTCCCAGTTCTTCTAATCTCAGCCGCAAAACTACCACCATTATAAAAATCCTCTGGCCTAAAAGGCATAGGCTCAATCCTATTATCTATCTTTCTTCTTAAGGGGACTATTTTTCTTCTATCATCAAACCAGTCTCCGCTAAAGGAATCAGAGATTAAAGCCATATCAATATCACTTTCCTCTCTTTGATCCCCTCTTACACAAGAACCAAAGAGTATCGCCTCTTGAATAGGTATATTATTTTTTTCAAGTTCTTTAATGTACTGTTTTGTCACCTCTATGATTAAATCTGTTTCAATAGCCATCCTTTTATCTCCTCAATCTTTTTCAGATAGGTTTCTGTCCACTCACGGCTACATTTTTTATAAAACAAGAATTTTTCATCAGGGTATCTGGCTCTGAGATTAAAATCTGTAATTATCTCCAATATCTCCATTCTTTCAGAAGAGATATCTAACTCTGCTTTTTCGGCAAGATAAATAAGTCTATGTGTAAACGGGGGTGGTTCATTAAATCTATTTACATATATCGCTTTTAAGAGTTTCTCTATGGTCAGATGTCCAAAAAATAAGGCATAAGGATAATCACCTTTTTCAAAAAGATGTCCAGCCACTATCCAATCTTTCTCTGCGGCTTCAATCCAGTAATTAACCCTCTCTTCTTTGGTCATCCCCTTATTTAATTATGGCAAACCTCCTCACAATCTTATCACCTGTTCTATCTTCAATAACAGCAAAATATACACCAGAGGCAACATTCTCACCAGAACTATTCTTTATGTCCCAACCCCACTGACTGCCAGAGACATCCTCCTTCTTAAAGACAAGCTCACCTGATAGATTGAAGATGGAGATTTTGACGCATCCATTCAGATTCTCAAACCAAACCTTTGTATGAGATTTAGACTTCCAGGGATTTGGCCTCACAATCACACCACCTATCTCTAATCCAATTGGATTTCCAACAGCATAGATAGAGAGATGAGAAATCCTGCACTCAACCCTATCCTGGCCCGGATAGACTGTCTGGTAACCTCTTACCAGTCTCCAACCATCACCAGTAAGTCGATAAATTCTATAGGCAAGGTCATCCTCCTCATTCAGAGGGTCTGGATCGCTATAAGGCAAAATAAGTGTTAGCTCTTTCATCGGCTGGGTTTCAGTGCCACCTGGACTTAAAGCCAATATCTCATAAACAGAACCAGAGAGAATGTATCGGACAGGTAGTATGGCTTGTTTTGTCCCTACCGTCGTCTTGTTTATGGTCAAGGTTACAGAACCAGAGAATGCACCCCTTGGAATATGTAGGGAAAAAGCAAGGCTCGCAACCACATCATACTCCTTATCTGGCTCAATAACTTTATAGGAGTCAACAACCCTTATGCCATCAGAATAGACATACCCACCCCAATCAGCAATATTCTTTGCCCTAACCCTATAGTAATATAGCCCCTTTGCCCTTCCTGAAACACTATACCATTTATCAGATGGACTGATTGCATCACTCAAGATATTCCATGTGCCTCCTGTCCCTACCCTCTCATCAAGCCTATACCAAAGGATTCCACCTGCATCTGCTCTGGGAAGAGAAACCCTGTAATTGCCATCAGTATCTGCATCTGCGTCCCCTGAAATCTCATCCTCCATTGAGTCTTCCTCTGCATCTTCAAGAGGAACACCAGAAAGAACAGGTGTTGTGCCTAAAACTGCGATGGGAATAGAAGCAATTATTATTGTCTCTTGACCGCAGGTTATCGTAGCATAGTTTATAACATCTCCTTTATCAATCAGCACCTGACCACCAAAGGTAATATCTTTGCTACCAAGTGACGGAATGCTTTGAATACTCCAGACCATTATATTGTCACTGAAACTATCAGCTGTGCAGTATTTTCCTACTGGAATATAAGAGGCAGTAAAGAACCCGAAGCTTGCTCCTACCTCTGAAAGCTCCTTCAGCCATCCGCCTGAAACTGTCAATTCAAACCTCTTGTTATATGTAATATTCACCCTTGCCGAAGATTTGTTGATTTCACTGAGCAAGGCATTTATAGTCGGGTAATTGGAGTTATTTATTGGCTTTGATATATACTCACCAAAGTTTGTCTTTATCTTTATAAAACCATCAACACAATTATCAAACTGCGACCAGCCATTAGCATTATTGATATTGACATCAATCTCTTTGGCACTCCTTACCAGGGAAACAGAAAACCCATAAGGAAGCGCATCTTTTACGGCCACATTATTTGCCCCAGCATCCCCATCGTTCTTGACCTTTATCGTATAGAGAAGGTGTGCCCCATAGCCTACAGAGGTGTTTGGCACAACATCCTTAGTTGAATTGATGAGGTTTGGACCGCTGTCTATAGTAAGGGTAGCACAAGGGATCTGCTTTTGCAAAGATTCTTTACTATCTATATAAGCCTGATTTGCAATAACCGTGCCATTTGTAAGAGGAGAAGCCACCTTAGCCGAGAAGGTAACACTTCCCTTCGTAGCTGTTCCGAGATTCCCTAAATTCCACTTGATATTATGGAATATCTTATCATAGACGCCATTACTTGAAATGGTTAATGTATCAACGATGAGATTAGGATTAAGCGCCTCTATAATTCTAAGATTGCTGGCTGAGGCACTTCCCTTGTTCTCATAAGCAATCGTATAGACCACAATGTCCCCTGGTCTTGCCCTATTTGGCAATCTACCAGCAGGTGGCTCGTTTGTCTCTGTGCCTAAAAGATTAGGGGCTATTACCCGTGATGAATCAGATGCTGTCTGTGATAGGTAGGTGTAGGAAGAATCTTTATAGGTGATAGTAGCTGTACTGGCAATATAGCTTTGATTTGGTGTAGAAAGGTTGATATAAACAGAGAATTTAAGGGTTGCTGTGCCCTTTGGCTTAACCTCACCTATATCTACACCAGAGAATAAGGGAGAGCCACCATTTATATCATTTAAGGGTGCTCCATCTTTCCAGGTTGAGTTCTTGATGTAAGTAGTGTTGGTAGGTAGCTCTGCCATAAGCCTTGTGTAATAAGCAGAGACATCGCCTGTATTTTCATAAGATATGGTGAAATCTAAGGTCTGGCCACAACCAATCTCAGATTTTGAAGGATTTAATCTAAACATAGACGATAGGTCTGCCTCATAGCCTATCAGATTCTTTACCTCGTTACTCTTGTAGCTGGGCGACTCCTTGCTCTCTATCCTGGCATGACAAGTGACTGTATCCCCTCTTGCACCCTTAGCTAAAGCAGAAAACTTAAGGAAACTTCCATCTCCAGAATTAATGGTAGAAAGGTTCCAGGTAATCGTCCCCTTCTCCTTTGAATAGACACCGCTACCAATGGTTGATGTATCTACCTCTAACTTAGGGTCTATATAAGCTGTTACCACCACACCTGTGGCTTTCTCTTTACCTATATTGTTGTATGAAATGATGTAGTCTATCCTGCCACTTGGTAGCACTGGTGTAGATTCCCTTGGACTATTAGAGATGGAAAGGGAAAAGTTTGGAGCAGCGCCGAATATCCAAGCCCCATCTTCTGAAGTGATATACACCCTGCCATTAGCAATAGCTGGACTGGACTGGCTCTTTCCAATCTGATAGCTCCATTCTTTGCCTCCATTTGCAGCATTTAAGCCATAGATATAGCCATCAGCAGAAGCAACAAAGACAAGGTTATCGGCAATAGCCACCTGTCCCTTGATTGGACCGTCTGTTGGAAAGCTCCTCCACTTCTCTGTGCTGGCTGTGCCTATAATCTCAAGGCAATAAACCCGTCCATTATCTGCTCCAAAGTAAATGGCGTTGTTATAAATGGCAGGCGTGGGATTTATAGGAGACTTAGCATCATAAACAGCAAAGCCTGTAGCACCTGTGCCTGTGCTCTCTATCCTGTAAATCTTTCCATCCCGGGAACCAGCATAGACTATGCCACGGTCTATGGTAAGGCTTGAATAGAGCCTCGCACCGTTTGGAAGCTTACATTTCCATTTTAAGTTACCAGTAAACTTATCAATAGCATAGATATTTCCAGAATCATCCCCAAGATAGACAGAATTATTAGCTATGGCCGGTGCTGAATAGAGAGACCCTTCTATCTCATTATATGCCCACAGAATCTTTCCGTCATCGCAGCACAGAGCATACACCCCATTACTTAAGGCAAAATAGGCTATACCAGAGGATACAGCAGGAGACAGACAAGGAGAATTTCCAATCTGCTTCTCCCAGAGATTCGTTGTCCCTCTGTAGCAATAGACTAAACCATTATCTGCTCCAAAATAGGCTCTATCATCAACAAGTGCAGGTGCAGAGGAGATATTTGCTGTGGTTATTGTCTCAACTACTCCTCCCTTTAGTCCATCCCACCGAAAAAGACCCCTGCCTTGAACACCTACATAGAGCTTGTTCTTGCCGACCACAGGTGAATAGGCTCTACCAATCTTCTCAGAATGCCAGATGTGACCCAAGGAGTAAGAGGTAAAGAACTCACTGGGGTTATAGCCTGAATGAGAAAGGTCAAAGCCTGTCATAGGCCATTCATTAGAGGTAGAGTTATATGGGGTGGTGATTGGATTTGAGATAAAGGCTGTTGTAGAGGTATCTTGATTTCCAATAGTAACCTTGACCTCTACTTTTCCTTCAATAAGCGCTGACTCCTTTACGAAGGCTGTAAAATTCACCTTGCCATTTTGACCTGGGGTAAGTGTGCCTATATTCCAAAGAATTGAGTTGGTTATAGTGCCGCCTGCAGATGGAGTAATACTGCCGAGGTAAGGGCCTTCATCTACCTTAATCTGGACATTGGAAGCAGTTGCGTTCCCTTTATTCTCATAGCTTATCTCATAGGTAGCAAACCACCCGAGAGATAAAGAACCGACAGGTTTACTGGTGATTGTGCCAAAGAGGACTGGCTTTGAGGTGATGTAGGCATAAACCGTTGAACTGGCAGGGGTAGAAATCTCATTACTCTTCATTGTTACCATATTAGCAATAACCGTCCCATCATCAATCTTTTCGTTAATTCGTAGTTGCAAGGTTATTGTCTGAGGAGTAGTCTTTGAAAACTCAGGGATTATCCATTTAATATAACTAACGCCTGGCATTGGGTTACCCATCCAGATAGTGCCGTCTTTGCTATAAAGGGTAAGAGAAACACCTGAAGCAATGTTGGCTAAATAGGTAGTGTTTGTGCTTGGCAGATAATCAACAATCTCAACATAGGTGGCATTCTTTAATAGACTCCTGGCTAAGATTGTGTAGCTTAGAGTTCCTCCTGGTCTTGTATCTCCAGCAGGAGAGATCAAGGTCTTCTTAATCTGTAGGATTGGTTTGCTGGAGATGTAGGTGGTAACGCTGGCAGTCTTCTCTATCTGGGTTGCTGTAAAGGTTGCCCTGTTTGTAATTCTTGTGCCATCCTCTACATTGTCAACTACAACCTTAAACCCTACAGTGCCTAAGGAATCCTTTGGCAGATTGCCAAGCTCCCATCTTATGTAGGTAGGTGATGGAATCTGGTTGGGATACCACTCTTGACCATTATAGCTATACTTAATAGTTGAACCTGTCCCATAAACAGAGTTGGCTATACAGGAAACAGAGCCTGGCAGAAGATCTGTAATGACAGCGCCTGTCACACCATTCTTTGAAACGAGATATGACAGGGTATAGGTCAAGGTTGCGCCTGGGGCTACATAATCACCAGTAATATTACAGGATTTGCTGAATGAGACAATTGGGTCTGTTTTGACCACAATGATGACTGGATTTGAATCTGTTTCAGAGACGCCATCTGCCTTTATTTTAGCTGAGTTTGTGATAACTGTGCCATCAGACAGATTATCATCTGTTTTTATGGTCAGGGTGCAGGTGCCAAAGGATGTAGCTGATACCTTACCGATACTCCATTTGATATGGGTTATGGGTGAATAATGAGGGTTGTCATCGTAAGTTAAGCCACCATTATGGGAGTAGGTTACTGAACCCTGTGGCTCTGCTGAAAGGTAGGTTGTGTTTGTTGGAATTTGGTCTATTATCTCCACATTACTTGCCTCTGCACAAGAATTTCTCCAGGACAGAGCATAGGTGATTATCCCTCCTGTAGTTGCTGTTCCTTTATTTGCCGATTTTATTAGTGTAAATACAGGCTTTGAGCTTATCTTTGTCTCACAGGATGAAGTTGAGCCAATAGCAGCATCAGCTGTGATGGTGCCATAGTTTGTGATTATGCTTCCATCAGCAAGGTTAGGTATTGGTTTTACCGAGAAGGTGAGAGAGCCTTGTGTATTCTTCTCTAAGGAGGCTATTCTCCACCTTATGTAGCGAACAGGTGAGGTCTCAAAATCTTTGTAGGTTATGCCATCATTTGAGAATTGGCAATCCTTGGCTGAGCCTTGTATGTAAGTGACTGAGCCTGATAGTTTATCTGTAATCAAGACATTCTCTGCCTTCTTTCTTGAGTTTATGTAGGCTAAGGTATAGGTTATTGTCTGTCCTTGATTTATAGCTACAGAGCCTGTCTTTTGAAGGGTAAGCGTTGGACTGCCGGTAACTAAGACCTGACAGGAGGCTACTTTTGTCTCAGCATTAGTTGCTGTTATAGTGGCTATGTTGGTTAAGACTGTATCTGCATCAAGGTCAGAGATAAGTCTGACTGAGATTGTGGCTGAGCCCAATTCATCCTTAATCATACTGGTTCTGGTTATCTTGATATGGGTTATGGGTGAGTAGGCGAACTCATTGTAAGAGAGGCCTCCATCATGGGAATAGGTTAGATTGCTATTATTGGCTTTTGCTTCTATCAAGGTGAATCCTGATGGCAATGAGTCTATCAGCTCAATATTGGTTGTATCCTTACAGAGGAGCTTGTAGTTCAGGGTATAGGTGAGGGTATCACCAAAGGTTACTGTAGTTGTTGAGGCAGTTTTGGTTATAGAGAGAACAGGGTTTGAGTTTATCTCTGTTTTAGCTGTGGCTGTAGCTACATTACTTTCGGTATCTGTCATCGTGGCAATATTTTCAATGATTGTTTGGTTATCAAGTTGAGAGGCTACCTGAAGAACAAGTGAAACAGAGCCAGATGAGCCCTTATTAAGGTCTCCTATGTTCCATCTGATGTATTGGACTGGATCTACTTTAAACTGGGAGAAGTTTGTGCCATCAGTTCCATACTCAATGCTTGTTCCTCCTTGAGCTTCGATATAGGTGGCAGTAGTT
>JASEHO010000002.1:0-20484 GCA_030018505.1 bacterium | reverse complement strand
TCCTGGTGTAGTAGCTGAGAGGGCAGTTTTGGTCAGGGTTAGCTTTGGTCTGGCTACTACCTTGACTAAGGCTTTATCTTGTTTTGCCTGGGCATTATCAGCTGTTATAGTGGCTATGTTGGTAAGGACTGTCTCATCATCAAGCTCTTTTGTAAGCTTTGTTATAAATTGGGCTGTGCCTGTGCCATTTATTGAAAGCCTGGAGATTGTCCATCTAATATGGGTTATAGGTTGAGGCACAAGGTCATAGATATAGTAGTTCACGCCATCAGATGAGTAAGTGATTGAGCCATCACCTGTGGCTGGTTGTTCTAAGGTAATGCCATTGGGAAGAGCATCTGTTATCTGGATATTGGTTGTATCCTTACAGAGGAGCTTGTAGTTCAGGGTATAGGTGAAGGTATCACCAAAGGAGACAGTGGTGGTTGAGACAGATTTATTGATGGAAAGGACTGGATTTGAGTTGACCTCTGTCTTGACTGTGGCTGTAGCTATATTATTGTCTGTGTCTGTTATGGTGGCTATATTCTCAATAATGGTGCCATTATTAAGAGGAGAGGCTACCTGAATGATAAGAGAGAGAGAACCAGATGAGCCCTTGCTTAACTCTCCTATGTTCCATCTGATGTATTGGACAGGGGAGGTCTTGAATTGGAAGAAGTTTAGACCATTAGTTCCATACTCAATGCTTGTTCCTCCTTGAGCTTCGATATAGGTGGCAGTAGTTGTTGCTGGGAGCCTGTCAATGATATAGACACCTTTTGCCTTCTTCTTTGCGTTAGTGTAGCTCAGGGTATAGGTCAGGGTTGCTCCTGGTGTAGTAGCTGAGAGGGCAGTTTTGGTCAGGGTTAGCTTTGGTTTGGCTTGCACACAAACAGAAACCTCATCGCTTAAGACTTGGGTTGAAACCTCTTTTGAGGTAATTGTCGCTCTGTTCTTGATAAGGGTTCCATCATCTACATCCCCTACTCTAACCTTGAAGGAGGCTGTGCCCAAACTATTCTTGGGTAAGGTAGCCGTCCCCCACCTGATATAGGCAACAGGGTTTGTCTCATAGGAGAAGTAGCTTATTCCATCAGCACTATAGTTAATAATTGTCCCTATGCCTTCAGCACTTCCTGAAAGATAGGAAAGACCATCTGGCACTCTATCAATTATTACTACCTCTTCTGCATCATTCAGATTATTGGAATAAACCAGGGTATAGGTTAATGTTCCTCCGGAAGAAACAGTTCCATCCTTACGCAGGGTAACATCCGAAAGAAGGCTGACAAATTTCTCCAAATGGAGCAAGGGTGCTGAAGCAACAAGCACAGTAGCGCTTCCTAATTTAGTGAAGCTCCCTGAGCAAGCATTAGCAGAGGCTGTAGCCATGTTTAGAATAATCGTATTGTTCTCCACCAAAGAACCTACAACCACCTTGAAGCTAACCGAGCCAACAGAACCTGCCAAAAGGCTTGGAATAGACCATTTAATGGCTGAGACCGGGCTATAATCAAACTCATTCCAGGTGCCGTTATGGCTATAGGTTATGCTCCCGCCTACTGCCGAACCCTCAATATAGGTCATAGAACCAGGGATTATATCTTCAATCACAAAATTTGTTATATCTGCATAAGGGCTGCTATAGAAAAGGGTATAGGTCAATGTTCCGCCTGGGGCAAGCTTGGTCTGGTCTGCTTGTTTTCGGAAAAGTAGGTCATTGACAGGTGTTATGGCATAAACCACTATATCCTGGGTTTCACTACCCTTTAAGGTTGCCTTGTTGGTAATCGTCCCTTGTGCTTGCGAATTGACTGCCACATCAAAGGCAAGAGTCCCAGCATCCATACTACTCACTGTGCCTATCACCCATCGCAAAACCTTATCAGCATAAGTCCAGCTTCCATGAGTAAAGGATGTAACGGCAGGTGTGCCAAGATTTACATCCAAATCATCAATTACCACCACCCCAGAGCCGACAGCACCTGTGTTGCTATAATTTAAGGTATAGGTCATTGTTCCGCCTGGGTTCACTCCAGAAGAAGAGGCTTGTTTTGTCAAAGAAAAGACAGGCTTTCTTTCAAAGCAATAGATGTTTCCATCACCTGAGGCAATATAGAGCATCCTCCTTGCAATCGCTGGAGAAGAGAGAGCATTATTGCCAACCTTATACTTCCATGTCTCGGTTCCTCCTTTTATATCCAAGCCATACAACCAGCCATCCTTTGAGCCGACATAAACAACGCCGTTTGCCACAGCAGGAGACGATATAACAGGCCCTGCTGTCTTATAGCTCCATCTCAAGGCAACTACTGAAAGATTAAGTGCATAGACATAGCCATTATCCGCACCAAAGAATAGGCAGTTGTCTGCTATAGCTGGTGTTGACTTTATCGGACTACCTACATTATAGCTCCAGAGAAGGTTTGCCCTTGTCCCTGTGGCAATCACACCCCAGACACTCTCTGTTCCAACTGTTATTGTGCCATAGGTAAAGGTCTGGGTGGCTTTTGTGTCAAAACAGTATAGATAGCCGTCTTCTGAGGCTACATAGACCCTACCGTCTTTGACTACAGGCGAAGAGGAGATTTCACTCTGGCCTGTATCATATTTATAGGTAAGACTACCCAGGAAGGCATCAAAGCAATAGATGACGCCGCCCTCATCACCAATATAAACAGCCTGGTCATTGACTGATATGGCTGGAGAAGAATAATAAGCCGCATTATCTAAAGGCATAATCCAACAAGGCGCTCCGTTCACACCAGATAGAGCATAAAGATAGCCTGCCCCACCTGGTTTCTTTGCCGCAAAATAGACCAGTCCTTTCCAGACAACAGGAGAATTATATATCTCGCCACCTTCTGTATCAAATATCCAGATAGGTGTTATACTACCAGGATTTGTCTCTGTCCCTGAGAAACAATACATCTTGCCATTAGCATTACCAACATAGACATACTGACCATTATTAGCAATAGCCGGAGAGGAATGAATCTCACCACCTGTGTTATAGCTCCATATAATCTCTCCTGTCTCTGCGTTTATCCTGTAGAAGTATCCACCTGCTGGCAGGTCACCCAATCCTCCAACATAAGTAGCTGTTCCCAATATAGCCATAGATGCCCTAATATCATCATTTTGACCACCCAGTAATCTTCTCCACTTCTCTTCCAATGGCGGCGCAAAGTCCTCTGTGCCATCGTTATATCCAGTATGACCAAGCCCATAATGGAACATCAACCAATCATACCACTCAGAGGAAAACTCTGCCTGAAGATTAAGCAATAGGTCTAAGTTAATATGAAAGCCGCCGTCTGAGATATAGCCCGTAATATCTATTGTATCCCCTGGAACGCCTATAACAACACCGGAAAATGTAACAGTTCCACCAGAGCCTGGCGGAATATCTCCAACATTCCAGATAATAGAGCTTGCCGGGTTATAAGTACCTCCGCTATGGGCAATGATATCTTTTAGGTTCTCCTTATCCTCATCAAGATGAATGACCACATTTTTTGCTGTGGCTGAGCCCACATTCCTGTAATTGACAATAAACAATAACCTCCAACCGTTATACACAATAGAAGTCTTTGGCATAACCGTAATGCTTCCAGTAACATTTGGCAATGAGGTGACCATTGTCTTTGCTTCATTGCTCGTGCCATAAGCCGCTGGCTGGTCTGCTTTGGCTGTAGCAGTATTGACAATAAAATCACCATACTCAAGGGGGATTTCAAGCTTGACGCCCAGGGTAACAGAACCACTTGTTCCTTGAGATAATGTCCCAGCATACCACCTTATCATTTTATTGTCGCGGTAGGCAGGAAAGAGAGGACTTGAGCAATCTGTATGGGTCTCATAGGTAGTATGGGTAGGATAATAGTCCTCAATCTTAAGATTAGTGGCATCTGCATTTCCAGAGTTTGTATAGGTTATAGTGTATTTTAATATATCCCCTGCCTCAGCACCATTTTTATCAACTGTCTTTGCCAAGCCAATAAACGCCCGCCAAACAAAGAATGTGCATGTGGCTATCTCTCCTGATGTCTTTCCTCGTGCTGTAATGATGATTGTATTTGGTGGTTGTTCATTCACGGTAAATTGCTTTGTGAACTGGGAGTTTGTCGTGGTGGCTGTAGCCAGTCTCTTTGTCGTGCCAAAGTCTATCTCTATCTCCTCTGATGAGTCAAACCCTGAACCAGAGACTGTTACCGGATCCCCTGGCCAGCCTGAGGTAGGAGAAACCCAAATCTTTCCTATTATCTCTTGAATCCCAGAACACATCAGGCTACCATCAGTTGGTCCATTCTCATAAGAGTTGAGGAATATGCCCCTATCACCTGTATCAAAAACTCCATTTGGGTCTTTTTCAAAATACTGTGGAATCTGAAGCTGGATAGTCTTCTTTGCCCGAGCTTTCGAAGCTATATCAGAGGAGAGATAAAGCCTTGTGCCAGTAGAGATTATATTCTGGCTAAGCCCTGTAAAATACCAGAGGTTATTAACTCCATCGTACTGGGCTTCACCAATCTTCTTATCATCAGCACTAAAGCCTGTGGTTGTGCCGCTTTCAACCCATAGCTTTAGCTTTTCTATATCCGTGTTAGTCTCTGCAGAGCCTATATTTTGAAAGCAAAGGGATTTAAGAATTTCATTTACCTCGCCAGGGGTTATGGTAAAGTCTAAACACAGAACATCTTTGTCGCCTGCATTTATCTTCTTTGCCGGCGTATTGTTCTCTGTTATATCTGATAGTTTCAAGCAGTGAATAGTAGTAGTTCCTTTTGAAGTAAAAGTTCCATCTGTTGGCCCTAAATGACAGGAGGCAACAAATATACCCTCATCCCCTGTATCAAATAGACCATCAGAGTCTGCATCATAAAGAATGGGTATCTCAAGCTGAAGAGTAAGATTATCAGCAGATGGGTCAAGGGGAAGGTCTGCGGTAATAAAAAGCCTCTTTCCGCCTATAGGTATTGTCTGGGAGAAGCCGCTAAACTCATAGGAGTCTCCATCCCAGACACCTGTTGCCAAATGAGTGTCTATCCCAGGACCCTGAAACCCTGCTTGCCCTTCATCTGCCCAAAGCCGAATAGAGATAATTTCAGTATGAGAAATAGTAGAGGTAGAGGCAAGCATAGCTGTGATTGCCCTTAATGTATCCCCTGCCCCATCACTATCTGGGAGCTTAAAATCAAAGGCAAGAACATTTATCCAACCAGGGCCTGTTTGCTTTGAGATAGTATGGTCCGTGAAATCTGCTTTTATTCGTTTATGGAGCTTCTGAGGGTTTGCTGGAGTCCAATCAGCATCTGTTGGACCTATGTGTTTTGAGGCAACAAATATTCCCTCATCACCTGCATCAAATACCCCTGTGTTTGTGCCATCAGAAAGCTTTGGAATCTCAAGATAGACTATAGCATCATCTATTGAGGGGTTGGCAACAATATTAGCTGTAACAAAGAACCTCTTGCCGTTTATGGGAATATTCTGGCTGAGGCCTGAAAATACCCAGGAGTCTCCATCATAGGTAGCTGTGCCAAGATTAGTGTCTGTTAGATCAAAGATATTATTGCCTGTATCTGCCCATAATCTTATCTCAGAAAAGTCAGTCCAAAGGGCAGTTGAAGTAGGTGCAAGCCTGAAGGTGATGGCTTTCAGGGTATCTGCTGAATCATCGTTATCTGGCAAACAGAAGTTTAGAAGCAAGGCATTCTTTTTGCCAGGATAGAAGTCAGCAGATGTAGTAGCATCCTGAATATCAGCCTTTGCCCTCTTATGTATGGTTGATGTCCCGTTTGTGGTAAATGTGCCATTTACTAAGCCATTATGAGCAGAGTCAACGAATATACCAAGATCCCCTGAATCATATACACCCTCTGAGCCTAAATCCAATATCTTATGAATAGCCAGAGCAATAGTAGCGTTATCAGTAGATGGATTATTCACTAAACTAACCGTAACAAAAAGATAGGTTCCTGTTGATGGAATCTCAGCAGAAAGCGAAGAAAAGACCCAATTCCCATTTACTGCTGAATTTAAGCTTGCTAAAGGGGTGTCTGTGGCCGGATTAAAGCTATTATCATTAGAAAGCCATAGGGTCATCGTGGAAAAATCAGAACTCAAGGCTGTCCCTAAATTACAAAAGGATATAGCCCTTAATGTATCTGTAGCGCCATCATTATGGCCATCATTTATCTTAAAGGAAAGACATGGGCAATTTGCCTCACCTGGGCCATAATTGCCAAGAGCTGTATTATCAGAAAGGTCAGCTAATATCTTTTTGTGTATAACAGAAAAGCCTCCACCAACAAAGATACCGTCTGTTGGCCCATCATAATTAGAGGCAACAAAGAGCCCTTTATCCCCTGTATCAAAGACGCCAATATTGCCTCCATCCAAAAGCTGAGGGATACAGAGGTTAATGCGGGCATCATCGCTTGATGGAAAATCTTTATTGATATCAGCCGTGACAAAGAAGGTCTGGCTTCCATAGTTAGAAGAGATTGTTCCAGAAAGATTTTGGAATACCCAAAGACTTATCCCATCCCAGGTAGCTGTGCCGATATTCTTATCCACTGCTACATCAAATATTGAATTGTTATTAGAATCTCGCCAAATCTTCAGATAATCAATATCTGTATTCAGGGCTGTGCCTGCATTAAAGAAGGTTATAGCCTGCAAAACATCATTGTTTCCATCATTATCTGGCAGGCTGAACTGAAAAACTACTCTATTCTTCCAACCTGCACCATAATTGCCGTAGATTGGCCTCTCAGTGATACTCCCTGTTTCGCGACAGCGAATTGTATGGGTTGCCCCAGCAGTCCAGGTTCCATCTGTTGGGCCAAGGTGTGGCGATGAGACAAAGATACCCTCTTCACCCAGATCAAAGCCTCCCCATGTGGCACCATTATTGACCAAACCAGGAATCGCCATCTGAATAGTTCTTCCATTAACTGGCAAGGAGGCTATGTTGGCTATAACAAAGAATGTCCTTGTCCCTAATATATTGGCACTAATAGGCGAAAAATACCAACCGTCTGCATCAGCTACACCCGTGCCTAAGCTTGTATCTGTTGGTGTGCCATCAAATAGACCATTACCATTATCTGCAAAAAGGGTGACAGCCGAAATATCACTCCCAAGTGCTGTGCCAATATTACGAATAGTCAAAGCCTGCAAGGTATCAGACAATCCATCGTTATCTGGTAGGACAAATTGAAGAGCAACACAATTCTTCTGGCCTGGGCCAAAAATAGAAGAGACTGTATAGTCTTTTATATCTTGTTTTATTCTCCTATGAACAGTAGAAGAGCCAGACATCTTAAAATCACTGTCCACTGGCCCCCAATGCTTTGAAGAGACAAATATGCCCTCATCACCTGTCTGATATGTGCCAACCTGGCCTAAATCCTTCAGCCTTGGGATTAACCATTGGATAACCTTGTTATCGCCTGAGGGATTATCAGCTATCTTTACGACAATAAAGAGGTGTCTCGGACTATTATTTACATCCTTTAAGCTCTGGTTGAGCCCTGTCCATGCAATCAAACTGTCCAGCCACAGACCCTGGCCAAGGAATGTGTCTGTTGGTGTGCCATCAAAATTATTGTTGCCATTATCAGCCCACAATGCCACAGAAACAAGGTCTGTTGTTCCAACACTATTTGCCACTGTCTGGTCAAGCCTGAGAGTAATAGCATTCAAATAGTCATCTAACCCATCTGCTAAGGGGATGACGAAGTTAGCCAGAAGACAATTAGGCTCGCCTGGCCCACACTTCTTGACAATAGCTGTATCCGTAATATCCGTAGATGCCCTTCTATGCAAGGTTTGTGTGCCTCCACAGGTTACTGTCCCATCTGTTGGTCCATCATGGGGCGATGAGACAAAGATTCCTTGGTCACCGCTATTGTATGTTCCTACCTCGCCTTGGTCAGAGAGCTTTGGAATCTGAAGTCGGATATAAAGATTGTCTCCTGACGGAGCAGAGGAAATGTCTGCGGTAACAAATAGCCTTGTGCCTGTAGATGGAATATTATAGGAAAGATTAGAGAAGACCCAACCAGAGGTTATAGTAGCAAGCCTTGTATCAGTTAAGGGATTAAACCCTGAGCCGCTATTAGAAACCCAGAGTGTCCTGGTGGCAATATCAGACTCTGGGCAACTGCCTATATTTTTGAAGGTTATAGCGGATAGGGTGTCTGTAGCACCGTCATTATGGCCATTATTTATAGTAAGGTCAGAGATAAGACAGTCTCTCTCGCCTGGGCCATAATTGGCATTAATGGTATTATCAGAAAGGTCGCTCATTGATTTTCTATGGATTGTCTGGGTGCTTGGTCCAATAAAGTCCATATCCGCTGGACCATCGCTTGCTGATGAGACGAATATGCCCTCATCAAGCGAGTCATAAGAGCCATTACCATTTACATCCTTGAGTTGGGGTATCTTCATTCTAATAGAGAGGTCATCCCCTGATGGCTCAAAAGAGATATCTGCTGTCAGGAAAAACCTCCTTCCGGAAGCAGGCATAAGATGGGAAAGCCCAGAGAAGACCCAACTACTTCCTACTTGAGTAGTTGCAGTAGCAATATTTGTATCGCCTAAATCAAAGCCAGGAGGTGCATTGGTATCAGCCCATAGCCGTAAGCTCGTAAAGTTTGTAGAAGGAATACCAGTAGTATTCTGGAAGGTGATGGCATTCAGGGTATCTTCTGGGCCTGGTATCTTGAAATCAAGGATCAACTGATTTTTCCAGCCAGGACCAAAATTCCCAGTAACTGTCCAGCTTCCAATCTCATTGGCATTACGGGTTCTGAGTATATGAGAGGCACCACAAGTAAAATTGCTGTCTGTTGGACCCTCATGGCAGGAAGAGACAAATATACCCTTATCAAGCGAATTATAATTACCATCCCTGTTATTATCAAGCAACTGTGGTATCTCCATCTTAATGGTTCTCCCATTCCCAGATGGAACCTGGGCAATATCTGCAGCGAGAAAGAACCTTTGGCCACCAACACCAATCACATAGTTTATAGGGTAAAACCACCAATCATTTCCAACCAATGTCCCAGAGAAAGAGCCAGAAGCATCAGCGCCTGTTGGTTCAAATATGCCATTTTTATTCACATCAGCAAATAACCTGACTACAAAAAGATCGCTGTTTGTGCCTGTTGAAGCGCTATTAAGCCTGACAGTCAATCCCTGCAAGGTATCAGTAGCAGTATCATTATCTGGAATAACGAAATTAAAGAGAAGACAGTTCTTCTGAGAGGCACCAAACTCGCCTTGAACTGTATCATCATTCAAGTTTGTTGTTTCTCTTTCGTGAATCACCTGAGTACTTGGAGAAGTAACATCAGCGTCAACTGGGCCATCATAGGCTGATGAGACAAAGAGCCCCTCTTCTCCTGGGTCATAAGAACCATAGGTGCCTGTCCCCCGTTCAAAGAGTTTGGGTATCTTCATCCGAACCTTTTTATTATCACCCGAAGGGTTAAGAGCAATATCACCAGTGATAAAAAACCTTTGTTTGCCAACAGAAGAGGGGATCTCATAAGAGAGCCCAGAGAATATCCATTGACTTGTGCTTGCATCCCAGGTGGCTGTGCCGATATTACTATCATTTGTGGTGAACCCGGGAGGGGCTAAGGTATCTGCCCATAGCTTAACAACACTCAGGTCAGAAGGAGATATATCGGAGGTTCCTGCCAGCTTACAGGTCAAATTATTAAGATAATCTGATGATGAAGGAGAATAAGAAGGGACTGTAAAGTCTAAAAGCAGGCAATTTTTCCAACCAGGACCAAAATTTAGACAAGTGGTAAGAGTAGCTGGCATATCAGCAGCTACTCTCGCTCTAATCACCTGTGCCTTTGCTTGATTTGTCGTAACCGTTCCATCTACTGGGCCATCATGAGCGGACTTGACGAATATTCCCCTTTCTGGGCCTCCATCAAAGCTCCCTTTTGTAACCCCAGTGTCAACAAACTGGTGGATTTGCATCAAAATAGAAGCACCATTAGTGGATGTAGATGCAATATCTGCGGTTACAAAGAATGTTTTAGTGCCGTTTATCTTTGCATTAGATAGAGGAGAGAATATCCAGGGGTTAGAAGAAAGAGAGTAACCAAGATATGTATCTGTATCAGACCCAAATACGCCATCACCATTATCCATCCATAGGCTTACCTTCTCAAGGTCTGCAATATTCACGGTTGAGTGGTCAGGATTAAGATAGGTGGTAAGAGCCTGGAGTTCATCCTCCAAGCCATCGTTATCAGGAAGGACAAACCTTAGTAAAACACAATTTTTCCATCCTGCGCCAAATTCAGCAGCCTGAGTATTGTTGGCGATATCACCCATTCTTCTGAAATGGATGGTCTGGGTAGCAATGGCTGTTAAAGAACCATCGGTTGGTCCGTCATGGCAGGAAGCAACAAAGATACCAAGATCATTTGTATTAAAGGTGCCTATCTGGCCTGAGTCAAAAAGCTTTGGAATATACATCCAGATATAAGCTCCATCCACAGATGAAGGATTAGCCTTTATATCAACTGTTATCCAGAACCATTTTCCATCTATTGGAATAGAAGCAGGGTTAGTAAACTCCCAGGCATCCGTGTTAGAATTCCAGGTTCCTGTGCCTATTATCGTATCTTCTGGACCAAAGGAGTTCACACCAATATTATCATACCATAAGGTGATACTTCCAGGAACTAAATCAGCTTGGGAGAGAGTGCTTCTTACATCCATCTTTAAGGTGAGAGCCTGAAGGGTATCAAGAGAGCCGTCATTATCTGGGATATGGAAATTAAAGACAGGGTTATTTATCCAGCCCGCACCATAGGAATTTGTGGCTGTCATATCTTGAATATCTGTAGTCCTTAAGCTATGTATTTGCTGGTTCTGACTGTTTATTACTGGCAGAACAGGGCCATCATAGACATCCTGAGCCGCAAACACGCCATCATCTCCAACATCAAAGAAGCCATTTAAGTTATTATCCCTGAATGCTGGAACCTGCATTTTAATGATTCTATCATCCGTTGGGTTACTGCTTATATCAACGGTGATGTAAAACCTGAGGCCAGCATCAGGCATGGATATACTGCCAGTCCAATACCAAGCAGTTGTGCCTGACCCTACAAAATCACCGCTATTGGTATCTTCTGTGGCTTGAAAACCTGAGGTGGTTCCACTTTCAATCCATAGCGTCACTTTGGCTATATCATTTGAGTTTGCTGTGCCACTGCCATTATTGACAGTCATTGCCTGAAGGGTATCTGAGGGAGAACCTGAGGTAATAGTGCCTGAAAAGACTAAGACATTTGTCCAGTTTGCACCGATAGCCAGCATTGGGCAGGAAACACTCTGGACAGTCACTGTTCCTTCAGAAGGCACAACCCAAGCAAGCGACACTATCCCTATTGTAGCTATAATTCTTTCAATCATTGATTGATCGTCTCCAGAGCCACTATCCCTGAGGCAAGGGCAAATATCAGAAAATGCGCTATTCCTTTATAAGTCTTCTTTTCATCTGTGAGCTTTTCTATCTCGGCATTCTTCTTTTTAATCATAGCATCTGCCTCAGCAATCTTTTCTGTCAGCTCAAATATAGAAAGCCTTAACATCCGTATCTCATCATCCCTTGAATATAGCTCATTCTCTAATTTAGAAAGCCTGCCCTCCTTTCTCTTTATCTCTGCCTCTTTCTCTGAGAGCTGTTTTGTCAGGGAGGCTATCTCTACCTTAAGCTTTGCCCTATCTTCATCTGAGGTTGTCAATTGGTCCTGGAATTTCAAAACCTCTGTTTCTAAAATCTCTATCTCTGCCTCTTGCTTCAGCAAATAATCCTTATCCGCAGCCTTTGCCAAAAAAGAGACCTTATCCTCATATTCTGCCTTCTCTTGCTTAAGCCTTTCAATCTCTGCCTTAAGAACGGAGATTTCATCACTGAGACCTAATTTTGCCCCTTCCAAAGACTTCATTCTTTGACGCAAGACCTCAGTCAGCTCCTTAGCTAAACTCTTTCCAATGACAAGCCTTTCCCCTGGATAGATAAGATCAGGGTTGGAGAGATAGTTGTAATTATGAAAGTTTGGCCAGAGGAATGGATTGTTATAATACTTCCCAGCCAGATCCCAAAGGGTATCCCCTCTATTTATAACAATAGTCTTACCCTTCTCCTTAGGCGTAATCACAGCCCAAGAAGGAGAGAATAAGACAATCCACAAAACAATTAAAACCTTCAAATCTTCTTTTGAATAAACGCCTCCTTATTTATATATCGGCATTTTTGACAATTTCCTTAAAGGAAATTTTGCAAAATATTAAGGTAGGCGGATTTATCAGGACCAATTTTTCTTCTTTTTAGTGAATATGGTAGGAGATTGGAAGAAATTCTTGTTAAAAAGAAACACAAGAAGAGGAGGCAGAATAAATTAGCGGACAGGTCGTCCCCTGAAAAAATGAATCATTTATAAACAGACCTGTCTGCGTGCCTCGCACAGGCAGGTTGGAGGAACCACCACATAGAGGTCACCAGGAGGACCACCCCTCTCTCCACCATCTCCCTCTCCAGTCATTCGTATCCTCATTCCATCCTCTATCCCGGCTGGAATCTTCACTGTTATCTGCCTCTTCTTCTCTATTGCCCCAGAACCTCGGCAGCTTCTGCAAGGATTAGAGATGATCGTTCCTATTCCTCCACATTGACTGCAGCTCCTTCTGAGAGAAAAAAACCCCGCAGACTGAACTGTCTCGCCTTTACCATTACAAGAAGGGCAAGTCTTTCTGTTGCTTCCTTTCTCAGAGCCATCCCCAGAGCAGGCAGGACAAATCTCCCTTCTACTTACCATAATCTGTCTTTCAACCCCTGTGGCAACATCAGCCAGTTCAATCTCAAGGTCGTATCTTAAGTCTGCTCCACGGGATGCCCTCTGACCCTTTCTTTTTCCAAAAAATGTCTCAAATATCCCTCCGCCAAAGACATTGCCTAAAATATCTTCAATAAATCTGACTTGACAAAATACCTTGTTTGGACATATAACTTTATCTGCTGTCCTTTATGTTGCAGCAAGTTAATAGACGGTATAATTGTAGGTTAGATGTAAAGACAGTTTATGGCTAAAAGGAGGAAACATGAGCATAGTATGGCACTCCACCGGTTCAAGTAATTTAAGGAAGATTTATGAATCTGGATATTTGCAGAAGGGAAGTTATGTTACCAAAAATTCAATTAAAGACATGACTCCTTATCAAAGAGAAGAAGCTTTGTGCTTGGATAGTGATAAGGGGGAGTGTATGTGTGAATGTAATATAGAATCTTTCAAGCTTAATGAACCTCTTGAGGGAGATTTGACTTGCAAAGGATATTCTCAATATCAGCTTACAGAAAATTTACATAGAGATAACTGTTCTTGTAATTGTGAAGGCAATAGATGGTCTTCAGTAGGTTTAGTTTTAGTGGGTGGCATTCTTTGGCTTCTCAAAAATCAAAAAGTTAAATAGACATTTATTCATCTAATCAATCTTTGCACCTGACGGTAATTTCGCTGCACTAAAATAGTGGCAGGTGAGCTTTGCCGTTATGTATAAATACAGGAGATGAAATGAATTACTGGACAAAATTGAGCGTTGAATACGCTGAGCAGAAATCATACTTAGATGATTTATTTCAAGTTTATCCGACAATTCCTGAAGGGATAAGAGATATTGACGGTAGCGTATGGAAGAATGTTGAAAAGGCGTTTAAGCGAAAGAATAATGAAGAATTAGCAAAAGAACTGTTGAAAATAGAGCTATTTCCAATAAAAGATTCATACATCGCCTACTTAAAAAGAGAAAAGTCTGCTATTGGGCGAAATCCCAAAACGATAAATAGAATTGCTGGACGATTATATGATATGGGACTAAATAAAATATTTGAAAGATGCAGCGAACCAAAAGAGACAAACAGACAAATTGGACCGATGTTCAAACGATGGCTATTAAAAAAGTCCCTCGGAATAATGCCAGTTCCATTTCAAGAGTTCATCTCAACTACTGAAGATGCGATTCTTGATGGTTCTGATAATGAAACGATGGATTTTGCTAAACAGAAGTTGAATTATAATCGCAATAAAGGCTTGGATTTTGTGGCAAGATTCAATGGGAAATATGTTATCGGCGAAGCAAAGTTTCTAACAGATTTTGGGGGCCATCAAAATACACAGTTTGAAGACGCTATTAGTACAATAGAGGATACAAATATCAATGCTATAAGGGTAGCCATTCTTGACGGAGTGCTTTATATTCGTGGTAACAGCAAAATGTATAAATACATTTCAAACCCTTATAAGGATTATAACATAATGAGCGCGCTGGTTCTCAGAGAATTTTTATATCAATTATAGACATAGGCAATATTTAGATGCGGAATCTACTAATAAAAAGCGATAACATTCAGGGACTTAATTACCTTTTAGAAAACAGAAAACTAAAAGGGAAAATTGACTTGGTATATATTGATCCTCCATTTGCAACAAATGGAAACTTTACAATTACAAATGGCAGGGCATCCACGATTAGTAATTCAAGAAACGGGGATGTTGCCTATTCTGACAAACTTATAGGTAAAGAATTTATCGAATATTTGAGAGAAAGATTAATCCTGCTTAACGAGTTGTTATCTGAACAAGGCTCAATTTATTTGCATATTGATTATAAGATTGGCCATTATGTAAAAGTAATGATGGACGAAGTCTTTGGAATAGAGAATTTCAGAAATGATATTACAAGGATTAAATGTAATCCCAAAAACTTTGACAGAATTGGTTATGGTAACATTAAAGACCTTATCCTTTTTTATACAAAATCTTCAAAACCGATATGGAACGAACCAAGAGAAAAATATACTGAAAAAGACATTGAAAAATTATTTCCTAAAATAGACAAACAGGGGAGACGATATACAACTGTACCAATTCACGCCCCTGGTGAAACTGAAAATGGAAGATCTAATCAGCCATTCAAAGGAATGATGCCCCCAGAAGGCAGACATTGGCGAACAGATGTTGAATCGCTCAAGCAATGGGATAAAGAAGGACTTATTGAGTGGTCTTCAACTGGAAATCCAAGAAAAATAATTTTTGCAGATGAAAGAGAAGGCAAAAGGATACAAGATGTTTGGGAATACAAAGACCCTCAATATCCTACCTATCCGACAGAAAAGAATTCTGAGGTTTTAGACTTGATAATTCGCACATCTTCTAATCAATCCAGTATAGTTTTAGATTGTTTCTGCGGCTCAGGCACAACATTGAAATCAGCCCAAGTTAATGGGAGAAGATGGATAGGAATAGACCAATCAGAACACGCAATCAAAGCGACAAAAGAAAAACTTGAAACAATTGAGGCGACCCTTTTTGTTGCTAATCTTGAATATGAGTTTATAGAGATAGAAAAAACATTGACTGAATTTCACTCTTAGACTCATCACTTAAGACTGTAAGCTCACAATCCAAAGGACTCCTTGATCTTATCTATTACCCCTTTTTCTTCCCTTCCGTGCAGATTTTCAAACTTTATCAGAAGATCTTTCTCTTCCTGGCTAAGTTTTGTTGGTGTAACCACAATTACCCTTACCAACATATCGCCCTTACCAGAATTATGCAGGTGGCAAAGCCCATTTCCTCGGAGGCGAAAGACTGTATGTGTCTGGGTTCCTTGTGGAATCTTAAGATGAGCCTTCTTTCCATCAATTAAAGGGACTTCTGTCTCTCCGCCTAAGGATGCCTGGATAAAGTTTATTGGTTGATTGCAAATGAGATTATCTCCATCCCTGAGAAAGAGCTTGTGTGGTCTTACCCTGACCACCACATAGAGGTCACCAGGAGGACCACCCCTCTCTCCACCATCTCCCTCTCCAGTCATTCGTATCCTCATTCCATCCTCTATCCCGGCTGGAATCTTCACTGTTATCTGCCTCTTCTTCTCTATTGCCCCAGAACCTCGGCAGCTTCTGCAAGGATTAGAGATGATCGTTCCTATTCCTCCACATTGACTGCAGCTCCTTCTGAGAGAAAAAAACCCCGCAGACTGAACTGTCTCGCCTTTACCATTACAAGAAGGGCAAGTCTTTCTGTTGCTTCCTTTCTCAGAGCCATCCCCAGAGCAGGCAGGACAAATCTCCCTTCTACTTACCATAATCTGTCTTTCAATCCCTGTGGCAACATCAGCCAGTTCAATCTCAAGGTCGTATCTTAAGTCTGCTCCACGGGATGCCCTCTGACCCTTTCTTTTTCCAAAAAATGTCTCAAATATCCCTCCGCCAAAGACATTGCCTAAAATATCTTCAATATCTGTAAAGTGGGTAAAATCAGACCAACCGAACCCTTCTGTGCCAAAGGTATTCTTCAATCCTTCATGGCCAAACTGGTCATATTGACCTTTCTTCTTTTGGTCGGAGAGAACCTCATAAGCCTCTGAAAGCTCCTTGAACTTCTCTTCTGCAGCTTTGCTTTGTCCAGCTATATCTGGATGATATTTCTTGGCGAGTTTTCTGTAGGCACTCTTTATCTCATCAAGAGAGGCACTTTTGGCTACTCCTAAGACCTCATAGTAGTCTCTTTTCATTTTGCTATAGGTCTTCTTGCCAGAGAAAAACCTCCTCCTGTAAAGCCGTCAAGCCTGGCAGTAAGCTCTTCAATCAACAACTCTTTGTTCAGCTTCTTTGACTCATCCTTTTCCAGCATAAGTTCTGCCAAAAGCCTCTTTCTTTCAAAGTAGATTCGGTTCACCTCATCTAAGATATCGTTTCTGAGATCAACCATCAGTTTTGAACGGCTATCTATTGTTGTTTGGTCAGAGCTATAGATAAGATTGCCCAAATCCCAACTAAGGCTTAAGCTCCAGTCTTTTGGTCCAACAACATAGTCTTTGGTCACGGAATAATTTATAGTATTAAAATAACTGAGAGAAAGATCAGGGAATACCGCCTTATATCTTGCTCTCTTTCTCCACCCAGCTATCTTTTCTGGTTGAACCTCTGCGTATCTTATTGCCATTTGCTGGACAGAGAGATAATCTGGTTCATCTTGTTTGTTAGAAGTCTTGTTGGTTTCATTACCAAGCTTAAAAACACCACCATTTGTGGCTACTAATAATGAACTGCCAAAATCTGCATCTATTATCTTATAGGGCAAAGCCGAAAGTTTCGTTAGGCCATCCTCTTTAAGCTTATAAATGCCTTTCTCCTGGATTATATAGAGGGAATCAGGCATCAAGATAAGCTGTCTGATACAAGAAGAAGGAAGCCAAACCCTATCCCAGCTTACACCATAATCTTCTGTGACAAAGAGCCTGGCTGCTTCAGAAAAGAAGATTCTCTCTTTGATAGAGGCTATATTTAGGCAAATCTCTTTTTCATCATCTTCTTCGTCACTGCGAGAAGCAAATATCCTTTTCCATCCTTTATCAAACTTATAACATCCAGACCTTGTGGCTATTATCAGCTTATCAGCAAAGGCAATATCTAAAACCTCTTCAAGATACAGATGCTTCCAGTTTTTCCCTTTATCCTTGCTTTCAAAAAGCCCGTACTTTCCTCCATAAAAGAGGCTGTCTCCTTGAATAAGGATGGAGTTTATGTTACCATCAGCAATCTTTCTGATGGCATCTGTATTCATCAAGTAGAGCCCATCATCTGTGCCGACAAAGGTTTCGCTGCCATTTGGAGCTAAACTTGTAATCTTCTTTCCATATAAGACCTGCGACCAGTCGCCATTAAACAAAAATAGTCCTTTTGCTGTCCCAACAAGGATATTTTTATCTGTCTGTTTAATGATAGAGGGAGATGGTCCTGTAAAGCCAAGATTCTTCCATTGGCAAAAAGCCATTTGGCCAAACAAAAGAAAGACAAAAATCTTTTTCACCCCTATAAATTAAACTGACAGAAAGAAAAAAGTCAATTTTTAATTTTTGTGTAATCCCTTTAGTTTCAGTTGAAAGATTATGTAAGGAGAAGGAGAAAGGGAGAAAAAGAAAGAATTGGAGAAAAATTTCAAAGTATACCCAAATAAATCAGCTTTGCAAAGTAAATCTTACCACAAAGTAAAGAAAAATTTGACACAAAGATGACCTTCAAGATATAATGAAGGGATGCGAAAAGGAATGGGTTGGAAGGTTATTTTGGTCCTGGCTATTTTGGGTGTGGCATTCTTCTATCTTTACACTAAGCCGCTTAAGTTAGGGCTTGATCTTGTTGGTGGGATGCACCTTGTTTTGGTCCCGGAGATTACAGGTCTGCCTCCTGATAAGTCAAAGGATGCCATAGAGAGGAGTTTAGAGGTTATCAGGAACAGGGTAGATGAGTTTCAGGTCAGCGAGCCTATTGTTCAGCTTCAAGGACAGGGTGAGAATAGGGTTATTGTTGTTGAGCTTCCGGGACTACGCGATCCAGAAAGGGCAAGAAAGATAATTGGTGAAGTTGCGTCCTTAGAGTTTAAGTTAGTTGATGAGGATGGTCTAAGCAAGGCTTTGGAGGTTGGTCCAAAGAAGGGTTGGCAGATACTTAAGGATGCGGATGGGAAGAATTATCTGGTAAAAGAAAAGGCTGAGCTTACCGGTGAATATTTGAAAGACGCCTATCTTTCAAGAAGCTCAGAGAGTGGATTGGGCTTATCAACAGTTGTTGCTTTGGAGTTTGACTCAATAGGTGCCAGAAAATTTGCCAAGGTTACAGGTGAGAATGTTGGCAAGCAACTGGCTATTGTGCTTGATGGAAAGGTAAAATCTGCCCCAAAGATAAATACCAGGATTCCTGATGGAAGAGCAGTAATCGAGGGAAGCTTTACCAGAGAAGAGGCAAGGGATTTAGCTGTAGTCTTGCGGGCAGGAACATTGCCTGCACCTGTTAAGATTGTTGAAAATCGAACAGTTGGGCCATCTTTGGGTCGGGATTCTGTGCAAAATGGATTATTGGCTGGGATTGTTGGCACAATTATTGTCACGCTTTTCATTATAGCTTATTACAAGTTTTCTGGTGTGGTGGCAATCCTTGGTCTTGTCTGGAATATGGCGATTATCCTTGGGGTATTGGCTGGTTTCGGAGCAACCCTTACCCTTCCTGGAATTGCTGGTCTGGTTCTCACTATAGGTATGAGCGTTGATGCCAATGTTCTTATCTTTGAGCGGATAAAGGAGGAACTACGGACTGGAAAATCTTTGAAGGGAGCAATAGATGCAGGTTTCAAAAGGGCATACATAGTCATCTTTGACTCAAATCTCACCACCTTGTTGGCAGCCTTTATCCTCTATCAGTTTGGCACAGGCCCTGTTCGTGGCTTTGCCGTAACAGTCTCCATTGGCATACTCGGTTCAATGTTTGCCGCCCTATTCCTTTGCCGCTTAGTCTTTGATACAGTTTTTTATCAAAAAGAAAAGATCTCAATTTGAAAAAACTTGCATCTCAATCTCTTTTAGGAATAAAGGAGCACACTTATGCAATTCTTAGATGTCAAGACAGATTTTGCCTTCAAAAAGGTCTTTGGTTCTGACGAAAGCAAAGATATTCTAATCAGCTTTCTAAACTCTGTGATTGATTTTGAAGGGCATGAAAAGATAGTTGATTTAACTATAGTTGACCCATATCAGATACCACTAATAAAAGGGATGAAGGATACCTATGTAGATGTTAAGGCCAAACTATCAAACCAGAAAAATGTTATTATTGAGATGCAGGTATTGAATGTAGAGGGGTTTGAGAAAAGGATTTTATATAATGCCGCCAAGACATATTCTACTCAACTTCCAAAAGGAGAAGATTTTACTACTCTTAAACCTATCATTGCCTTAACTATTACAGATTTTATTATGTTTAAAGATGTAGCTGAAATAATTACTTATTTCAAGCTCATAGAAAAAAAGGCATTAATAAGATATAAGGATGAGATAGAACTAATCTTTATCGAACTACCGAAATTCAATAAAAATGAGGAGGAATTAGATTCCATAACAGACAAGTGGCTCTACTTTATAAAGAATGCGGGAAGACTTGAATATACTCCAAAGACATTAGAAAAGGAGTTGGAGATAAAGAAAGCATTTGAGATAGCCAATACTGCGGGATTGAGTGAAAAAGAGTTAGAGGCACAATATAAGAGGCATGATTTCATTTGGCTACAGAAGGGTTGGATGGCGTTTGCCTTAAAGCAAGGCATAGAACAAGGCATAGAACAAGGCATAGAACAAGGCATAGAAAAAGGCATAGAAAAAGGCATAGAAAAAGGTATAGAAAAAGGTATAGAAAAAGGTATAGAAAAAGGTATAGAAAAAGGCGAGAAGAAGAAAGCAATAGAGATAGCAAAAACTCTTTTAAGTTTGGGAGATGATGTTGAAAAAATATCAAAAGTTACTGGGTTGACAATAAAAGAGATTGTAACACTTTAGCCACCTGAAGTAAAGATTAACCAGAGGGCACAGAAAATCATTGCAAATTGCAAATTTAGC
>JASEHO010000029.1:10911-14103 GCA_030018505.1 bacterium | reverse complement strand
ATATAGGCCAATTACCTCCTTCTTTAATTGCTCTGGAATCTTCTTAAGTGAGGGTTTGCCTCTTGAAAGAGTGAATTATTCCAGCCGAACCTTCTCTTTGCACCCTTTTGACTACTCTTCTTGCTTGCCTCCCTAAAGAGACCAAGTATACCTGCTGCTTTTCTTTGAGTCATCTGCTTCTTAAGAACCTTCTCTCTCACCTCTCATTCCTTTCTGCTCATCATAATGTCCTTTTTTTCCATAATGTCCTCCTTTTTAGCAAGACATTATAACATCTTAAAACAGGACATTTTTACTTTGCAGAATTAGGACATTTTCATTTTGGGATTACAGATGTATAATCACATCTGTTACAGCAAAATAGAAATGTCCCCTTTATTTTTTAACTGGCTTAAGCGGTTACAAATCCTTGAATCCTGTCCCCCTTTTTATTCCCTATTTTTTTGTAAGGAAAGTTTAATGGATATACTTACCTGAGACCATAATATCTTCTCCTATCCTTCTTATCTTTGTCTCAGAGAGGTTAATGGAAAAAGGAAGTTGTTCAGTCATCGCCAACCCATTCTCACCAATAACCTTTGTAGAGATAAAGAAACAGGCTCTGTCTAACAGCTTTTCCTTGAGGAATGAGGTGATTACCCTTCTTCCACCCTCAACAAGGATAGAGGTGATTCCCATACCTCCGAGCTTATCCATTAAATCATTAAGGTCAACAAGCCCATCCTTTGCCTTGGTAACCAAAACCTCACCCTTATTCAGGCTTTCCTCCTTTGTTGTGGCTATAATCACTTGTCTATCTGCTCTAAAGAGCTTTGATTCAGAAGGAAGATTCCCACCTAAAATTATGCAGGCAGGATTCTTTCCCTTTGCAAGCCGCACAGTAAGCTCTGGGTCATCCTTAATGACTGTGCCTTTTCCGACTAAGACTGCATCCATCTCTGCCCTCATCTTATGGACAAGTCTTCTGCTCTTTTCACAGCTTATCCATCTTTCAGTAGGTGAGGTAATTCTTCCATCAAGGCTTGCGGCTATCTTTAGCAAGATATAAGGTCTTTTGGTGTTTATATACTTGAGGTATGGCTCATTAAGCTCTGTTGCCTCTTTTGCAAGAAGACCAACATCAACGATGATTCCTTTCTTCTGTAAGGCTTCTACCCCGCAGATTAGAGGGTTTGGGTCACATATGGAGCAGACAACCCGGCTTATTCCTGCCTTAATAATGGCATCTGTGCAAGGAGGAGTCCTGCCATAATGTGAGCAAGGCTCAAGATTTACATAGAGCGTAGCATTCTTGGCCAATCTTCCTGCACAAGATAAAGCCTCTATCTCAGCATGGGGTGAGCCTGCCTTCTTGTGCCAACCCTTTCCCACAACCCTGCCATTTTTGACTATCACCGCTCCTACTGCCGGGTTTGGGCTTGTTCTGCCAATACCCTTCTTAGCCAGTCTAATCGCCTCTCTGATATAAAACTTATCCATAGTTCTACTCACTTTGCAACATGTTTGCAAAACAATAGGGAATAAAAGGGGGGACAGGATTTCAAGGATTTAATAATCTTACCTTCTTTTCGATCCCTCGAACCCTTGAGTCCTTGAACCCTTTTACAAAAACATGGGAACTTTTGACTAATACCTACTATAGACAAAGAAGCCCAAAGTCTTTTATTAGCCTTATGTCCTCCTCTGGGGGTCTGCCGAGAGTTGTTAGGTAGTTTCCAATCATAACGCCATTTGCACCAGCATAATACATCCAGCCTTGCAGGTCTCTTAAGGTAACCTCTCTGCCACCACCTATCTTTATATCCCTCTTTGGATGGATGAATCTGAATATGGCTATTATCCGCAATGCCTCAAAAGGTGTCAATCTTTCTTGCTGACCTAAGGGTGTGCCAGAGACAGGGTTCAGGAAGTTTAGGGGGATAGAGTCCACCTCAAGCTCCCTAAGCTTAAAAGCCAGCTCAATTCTCTCGCTCCAACATTCTCCAATACCAAATATTCCACCTGAGCAGACCTCTAAGCCTGTTTGTTTCGCTATCTCAATACTCTCTATCCTCTCTTTATAAGTGTGGGTTGTACATATCTTTGCAAAGAAGGTTTCCCCTGTCTCAAGGTTATGGTGATACCTTACCAAACCTGCGGATTTAAGCTGGCTGGCATAATCAAGAGTAAGCCTTCCAATAGATGCACAGGGAGAGATATTAGCTTTTATAGCCTCTATCATTTCACACACCCTTTCTATTTCATTCTGTTTGAGCGACCTTCCGCTGGTTACAATGCCAAAGCGCTTTGAAACTCTGGCTGAACGAGCAGATTCAACGACCTTCTTTCTATCTACAAGCGGATATTGGGGTACCTCAGTCTTATAACGGGCTGACTGGGCACAGAACTTACAGTCCTCTTGACATTTGCCGCTTTTGGCATTGATGATGCTACAGGTATCAATACTTTTGCCCTTAAATCTTTCCCTGATAAGGTTTGCCCAGAACAAAAGCTCAAAGAATGGGGAGGTCGTCAAATAAATGGCATCCTCCATCCCAATATTTGTCTTGTTGCACACAGTTGACGCTATCTCTTCCAGTCTTTTATCTTTCATTTAATCACTTTCTTCCGCAAGGGCAAGGTTTTCTCTCTGGTTGTGGCTCTATATTTGAAGAGAGTTTGGCAGTTGGTGGAGGGATTAAAATTTCCTCTTTTTCTCCCCTAATCTTTTCTAATTCAGATATACTCGGTTTTGCAGTGGGTTTCTTGTTGGAGACAAAGACTAAGAAGGGTGTGATAGAGAAGCCTATGGCCAATAGAAAAAAGATCTTAAAGAACTTCATCTTTTACACTTTTGTTAATCCACTCAAGATACTCTTCACTGCCGCCAATTATAGGCAGGGCAATTATCTCAGGAACCTCATAGCTGTGGAGCTCTTTTGTTGTTTTGATAACCTTATCCAAGAGGTCTTCTTTGGTCTTAAGAATCAAAAGCACTTCCTTTTCCGAGCATATCCTTCCTTGCCACCAAAATAAGGAAGAGACTTTAGGTAAGATATTAGCACAGGCTATCAGTCTTTTGGAAACTAACTCTTCAGCTATCTTTTTTGCTTGCTCCTCTTCTGAGGCTGTAATAAAGACGACTATATATTTCATCGTAACACTTTACCCATCTTGAGTAATAATCTCTCTATCGGTGAGGGAAAAATTCAA
>JASEHO010000029.1:0-10902 GCA_030018505.1 bacterium | reverse complement strand
CATCTTGAGTAATAATCTCTCTATCGGTGAGGGAAAAATTCAATGTAAAATGCAAAACTAACAACTATCAATTCAAAATTACTCCTCTTCTTCAAAAGCTAATTGATAATTGCTAATTGATAATTTTACATTGAATTCCCTTTTTACTTAGTTTGCTTTGCCTGGCTAAATAGTTACACTATCTTTTTATCCACCAGTAACTAAAGGCATTACATAGTATATCCTAAAATCTATAATTTTCCCACAAAACTTTTTGGGTCAAAGCAGTCTCTGAGGCCATCAGAAAGAAGATTGAAACAGATGACTGTGATAAAAATAGCAAAACCAGGGGCAAGGATCCAGGGATAGGATGAAAGCGTGCTAATATCCATAGCTCTGGCCAGCATATTCCCCCAGGAGGGTTGAGGCTCGTTTATCCCCAATCCAAGAAGGGAGAGCACCGACTCTCCTAAGATATAGTCAGGAATAGATAGAGAGGCAGAGACAAGGCAAAAAGATGTGGTATTTGGAAGGATGTCTTGCGTAATTATCCTAAAGGGTGATGCACCCAAAGCCTTCTGTGCCAAGACAAACTCCATCTCCCTCAGAGATAGAACCATCCCCCTTATCACCCTGGCTACACCTCCCCAGCCAATAAGGCTCATAATAATAACAATCATAAGATAGACTTGAATGGATGAAAGAGAAAGGGGAAAGATAGCCCGTAAGCTCAAAATGAGGTAGAAGGCAGGAAAGGACATAATAAGCTCAATAAACCGCATAATCACTGTGTCTATCCATCCTCCAAAATAACCAGCAATACCTCCAACAAGCATACCAAGAAAAAAGGAGATAAAGACACCGATTATTCCAATAGATAAGGAGATCCTGCTACCATAGATTAGTCTTGAAAGAATATCTCTTCCATTCCAGTCAGAGCCAAGCAAAAAGAAGGAGGATGGTTTATCTGTGCCAAAGAGGTGAATCCCTCCATTCTCATCCCTTACAAAGAGCCTTATTGGGTATTTCACATCCCTTTTTTCATACCACACCTTTTCATAATCCTCTGTCAATATGAGTTGATAGTTATAAATGAATGGACGACAGAAGCCTTGTTTTTCAAAGATATAAATCTTCGTTGGTGGGTGGTAAGCCTTATCCCTTTCCCCCCAGGTTAAGGGGTATGGGGCAAAGAATTCAGCGAATGCTGCCAATAGGTAGAGGAAAAGAAGAATGTAAATGGCAAAGAGCGCCTGTTTATGATGGATAAGCCTTTTTAGGGAGATGATAGTGAATGAGCTCATCACAATAATATACTAAAAGTAAATGTAAATTTGCAAATTGTAATCAAAAATAGATTGCATACATCTTATGTATCGGTTTATTATGTGTAATATGGAAGAGCTTCCAAAACATATTGCCGTAATTATGGATGGAAATGGAAGATGGGCGGAAAAAAGGGGCATTCCAAAGATTTTTGGCCACAGAGAGGGAATAAAGACCGTAAAAATGGTAGTGAAGGCAGTCAATGATCTTGGGATAGAGGCTCTCACCCTCTATGCCTTCTCTACTGAAAATTGGAAAAGGTCCAAAAAAGAGGTATCTGCTTTAATCTCCTTATTCTGCGAATATATAGAGAAGGAGATTAATGAATTGGAAAAGGAGGGTGTCAGAATGAGAGTCTTGGGAGATGTTGGCTTGTTTCCCAAAAAGATGACAGACTTATTAAATAAAGCCATAGTTAGACTTGAGAAGAACAAGAGACTCATTCTGAATCTCGCTTTGAATTATGGAGGAAGGGATGAGATAATAAGGGCAACGAAAAGGATAGTCAAGGATATAAAAGAAGGTAGGGTTTCTGTTGAGGGGATAAACGAGTCTCTTTTTTCGTCCTATCTTGATACATACCCCATTTCCGACCCTGACCTTCTTATCAGAACAAGTGGTGAGATGAGGATAAGCAACTTTTTATTATGGCAAATGGCTTATACTGAACTCTGGATAACCTCAGTGCTTTGGCCTGATTTTACGAAAGATGATCTGTTTTCTGCTCTTAATGATTACAAGGCAAGGAAAAGGAGGTTTGGAGCAAGATGAGCTGGCAAAGATTTCTTCCACCTGCTTTATTCTTTCCATTTTTGGCTTATATTGTCTTTTTGAAAGAGCCTATCTTCTTTACCATTTGCATTGGCTCTATCATTGTCCTTTCTTTGCTTGAATTCTATAATATGGTTCAAAAGGAAGACTGGTGGTTTTTGGGGCTGTTCTCTGGGATAATGCTTGCTGGCTTTGCCCATCAAAACCAGTTTTCTCCTGCAATAGGAAGTATAGTTTATGTAGCCCTGTTTTTAATCTTGCTCTTTGGCTTGATTAAACCAGCGGTTGTAACAGCAATAACTAAATTTGGTATAATTGCCATTATATTTGGCGTTGGATATGTTGCCTTTCTTATATCCCATCTTATTTTGATAAGAAATATGGAAGAAGGAAGGCTGCTTCTTCTCTATCTCTTTTGTGTTGTCTGGGCATCTGATGGTGGAGCCTACTTGATAGGAAAAAGGTTTGGAAGGCACAAGGGAATATTCAAGGTAAGCCCAAATAAGTCCATTGAGGGTTTAGTAGGAGGTCTTGCTGGGTCTGTTGGTTTCTCTCTTCTTTTAGGAGGAATTATTGGTCTTGATAGATTAGAGTCTTTTGGAATGGGGGTTTTGCTTTCTTTGGTTGCCCTTTTAGGAGACCTTGTTGAATCCTCTTTCAAGAGATGTGCAGGTGCAAAGGATTCTGGTAATTGGATTATGGAATATGGTGGAATATTGGATGTCTTTGACTCAATCATCCTCTCTGCTCCGTTCTTTTACTACCTGTATTTTTTCATCAAGGGGGCTTAGCGCAGTTGGGAGCGCGCATCCTTCGCATGGATGAGGTCAGGGGTTCGAATCCCCTAGCCTCCAAATAAACCTTTTGAAAGATAAAGCACCTTAGTAAGAAAAGGAGATAAGGAGATTATGGGGATATTGGAGATATATTTTATCTCCCTATCTTTCTTATCCCCATATCCCCTTTATTTACACACCATCTTTCTTTTCACCTTTTTTACACTTTACCTTCACCCATTTATAAAAAGCGATCTTTCGCTTTAATCCCTTTTTACATAAGTTCAGTGATTGCAGTAGGTTGCCTGTCATTTAGAATAGCCACACCCATTTCATTTGGCATATTGTAATTTAACTGTCAAATTTGGGTTACATCAAGCAACTCTTTTTGGTTATTGAAAAAATCAATTTGACATATTTGTAATTTTGAATATAATTTTAAGTCTTAAAAAAATTAAGGAGGTGATGTAAAATGCCAAATTTTGAATTTGGTGGAAAAAGCTATGATGTAGATGAGGAGGGTTACTTACAGAATCCTGAGGACTGGAACAAAGAAATGGCAGAGGAGATTGCCAAAACAGAAGGGGTTGAAATGACGGAGAAACACTGGGAGGTGGTCAATTTCCTGAAAGACTACTACAAGGAATATCAGATTGCTCCGATGATCAAGATCCTCATCAAGGAGATGGCCAAGATGTTTGGTCCAGAAAAAGGGAATAACAAGTATCTTTATGAGCTATATCCATCAGGACCAGCCAAGCAAGCCTGTAAAATAGCCGGGCTTCCAAAGCCAACAGGCTGTGTGTAGTTAAGAGTTTAGAGTATAGAGTTTTGAGTTTTGAGTTAATTTAATCCTTATGACTATACACTATACACTATACACTCAACACTATACACTTTTTGACTATACACTAATTTAAGGAGGTAAATATGTCTGAAACACCGCTCTTAGATGAGTTAGAAAAGGGGCAGTGGCCGAGCTTTGTCTCTGAGATAAAGAAATCTGCCAAAAAGAACAAGAAGGCAGAGGGGTTATTGGGACAATTGGAGCTGTCTTACAAAGAGAAGAAGACCCACTGGAAACACGGTGGAATTGTTGGGGTCAGGGGTTATGGCGGAGGGGTTATTGGTAGATTCTCTGATGTAGGAGAAGAATTTCCAGGCGCAGCTCATTTCCATACTATCAGGGTCAACCAGACTGCTGGTTTCTTCTATACCGCAGAAGCCTTAAGAAAAATATGCGACATCTGGGATAGGCATGGCTCAGGCTTGACAAACCTGCACGGCTCTACAGGTGACCTTGTCCTCCTTGGTGCTGACACGGATAGCTTAGAGGACATATTCTGTGAGTTGTCCAAAGAGGGATGGGACCTTGGCGGCTCTGGAGGAGGGGTGCGAACACCCAGTTGTTGCGTTGGACCTGCCAGATGTGAGTTTTCCTGCTATGATACATTAGCCTTGAACCAAGATATAACAATGACCTATCAGGATGAACTGCACAGGCCGAGCTTTGCCTATAAATGGAAGTTCAAATTCTCAGGCTGTCCTAATGACTGCGTGGCAGCAATTGCCAGATCTGACTTTGCTGTTATCGGTACCTGGAGGGATGATATTCAGATAGACCAGGATGCTGCAGCCGAATATGTCCAAAATGGGCTGGATATTCAGACAGATCTTCTGGCTAAATGTCCAACAAGGTGTATAGAATGGGATGGAAGCCTGCGCATTAACAACCCTGATTGCACTAAGTGTATGCACTGCATCAATGTGATGCCTAAGGCACTGAGACCTGGAAAAGACAAAGGCGCCTGCATTTTAATGGGAGCAAAGGCGCCTATAGTTCAGGGTGCTCTACTTGCCTCAGTTATTGTGCCATTCATAAGGTTACAGCCACCTTATGATGAGATAAAGGGCATAATCAAAAAGATTTGGGAGTTCTGGGATGAGAATGGTGTAGCCAGAGAGAGAATAGGCGAGTGCATCCAGAGGGTAGGCTTGGGGAATTTCCTTGAAGCAATAGGCGTTGAGATAAGCCCACAGGTAGTAACCCAGCCAAGGGATAATCCGTATATCTTCTATGAGGAGTATTATGAAGAAGAAGGAGGTGAGGGATAATGGCGACATTAGAAGAACTTAAAGCAAGAAAAACTGATATTGGTCCTCCACCAGTAGAGAAGTTTCTCCATTCAATTATCAAGGAGAACTATGGAAAATGGAGGTATCATGAGATACTTAAAAGCGGTGTTTTAGCTCATACTGCTGAAAGCGGCGCTGTCATTTACACTGTTCGGGCAGCATCCCCAAGGCTGATAAGCACAGACTTTATCCGCTATATCTGCGATTTGGCAGAAAAGTACTGTGATGGCTATCTGAGATTCACCAGCAGGAACAATGTAGAGTTTCTCCTGGCCAATAAGGATAATATTGAGCCTCTTATCGGAGAGCTTGAAAATAATGGTATCCCTGTTGGAGGAACAGGAAGGTCAATATCTAATATCGTCCATACCCAGGGTTGGGTGCATTGCCATTCAGCAGCCACAGATGCCTCAGGCTTGGTCAAGGTAGTGATGGATGAGTTGATAGATCATTTCAAGAATGAGGACCTGCCAGCAAAACTGCGGATTGCTGTAGCTTGTTGTCTTAATATGTGTGGGGCTGTCCATTGCTCAGACATTGCCATATTGGGTCTTCATAGGACTGTGCCAAAGATAGATAATGAGAGACTGCCAAAGATCTGCGAGATTCCATCAACAGTTGCTTCCTGCCCAAATGCTGCCATCAGACCAACATTCATAGATGGAAAGAAGAGTGTCAAGATAGATGAGGACAGGTGTATGTATTGCGGAAATTGCTATACAGTCTGCCCGGCTATGCCCATTGCTGACCCCTTGAATGATGGAGTCTCCATCTGGGTTGGTGGAAAGGTGGCAAATACAAGACAGGGTCCAAGCTTCACCAAATTAGCCATACCTTTCTTACCCAATAACCCACCCAGGTGGCCTGAGGTTACCTCTGCTATCAAGAATATAGTTGAGGTCTATGCCAGGAACGGCAAGAAATACGAAAGGATGGCTGAGTGGATAGACAGGATAGGCTGGACCAAATTCTTTTCCCTAACAGGCATTCAGTTCACCAAGTATCACATAGATGACTTCAAGCACGCCGGGCTATCCTACAGAAGGACAACCCAGATGAGAAGCTGAAAGTGAAAAGTGTATAGTGTTGAGTGCATAGTGTATAGTGTATAGTGTATAGTGTATAGTGTTAAGTCTAAGGATTAAATTAACTCTAAACTCTACACTCTTAAGTAATGCCTCAGTTACTCGGTGGATAAAAAGATAGTGAATTATAGAGATAAAGTAAAAAAGGAGAAAAGGGGAATTATGGAGAATAGGGGAAAGCATCTATCAAAAACAATACTTTATAATACTTTGAAATTTTCTCCAATTCTTTCTTTTTCTCCCTTTCCCCTTCTCCTTAAACACATTTTTCAACTGATAACTGAGGGGTTACACTCTTAACTCTAAACTCATAACTCATAACTATACACTATTTTAACGGAGGTAATAAAAATGGCTATAGTCCTTAAGAAGAGAAAGAGAAAACTTGGAATATGCTTTGTGGGAGGAGCAGTAGCCTCTACCCTAAGACCGCTCCATCTCAAAAAGACCCCTCCTTGCACAGCAACCTGCCCATCATTCTCGGATATTAGAGGGTATCTACGGCATATTGCTGAGGCAGAGGATTATAAAAGAACTTACCCTGAATCATTCACCGAGGGCTGGTTCCTTCTCACAGACAAGAATCCATTCCCTGCTGTTTGTGGCCGGGTCTGCCCTGCCTTCTGTGAAACTGAATGCAATAGAAAGACAAAGGATGAGCCAGTCTCTATCAATAAGATAGAGAGGTTCATTGGCGATTGGGGGATAGAGAAGGGTCTATCTTACAAGAAGCTATACCCGGATACATACCCGGAGAAGGTGGCGGTTATAGGCTCAGGCCCCTCAGGTCTATCTTGTGCCTATCAGTTAGCCAGAAGGGGTTATAAGGTTACAGTCTTTGAAGCACAGGCTAAGCTGGGTGGTATGCTTCGCTACGGCATTCCAAGATACAGGCTACCAGAAGCTATCTTGGAGGCTGAGATTGGCAAGATATTAGATTTAGGTGTTGAGACAAGGTGCAACAGAAGGGTCTCTCTTTCAGAAGTAAGGGCTAATTATAACGCTGTTTATGTAGCTATTGGTGCCCAGGTTGGAGTTTCTTTGGGAATTCCAGGTGAAAATATTATTCTGGGTATAGACTTTTTACGCAAGATAAACTCAGGCGAAAAGGTAGATATTGGTAATAAGGTCTTAGTTATTGGTGGTGGAAATACAGCCATAGACTGTGCCAGGGTAGCTAAAGGACTCGGTGCTCAGGTTACTATTGTTTACAGAAGAACAAAAGAGGATATGCCAGCTATAATCGAAGAGGTGAGAGAGGCAGATAATGAAGGGATAACCTTTCAGTTTCTCTCTGCTCCAATCGAGATAACCAAAGATAGATTGAAGTGTATCAAAATGGAACTGACAGAGCCGGAAAAAGATGGCAGAAGAAAGCCTGTTCCTATCCCTAACTCTGAGTTTTTCCTTGAAGGGGATACCATAATCCCTGCTATAAGCCAGATACCCAACTTTGAGGAATGGCAAGAACTGAATGATAATGGCTGGATTAAGGTAGGGGTGACTGGAGCCACCAAGATTCCTGGTATATTTGCCGGTGGTGATGTTACAAATCAGCTTGGCTTGGTAACTGAGGCAATAGGCTTGGGCAGAAATGCAGGAATAGCCATAGACGACTACCTGAGGGAAAGGCAGCCCAAAAAGATGATTGAGCCTCCAATAATCCGGGCCGAGAAGATGAACCTTAACTACTATGAATCCATTCCAAGGTCACAGAAACCTACCTTAAACGAAGAGGATGCCATTTATGAAACAAAGAGGTGCCTTTCCTGCGGTCTTTGTTATGACTGCGGCAACTGCTTTGACTACTGCTCAGATAAAGCTGTAAAAAAGCTATCAAAAGACCTGCCTAAGGGTGAACACTATGAGTTTCTCCTGGACCTCTGCCAGGGATGCAAAAAATGTGCCGAAGAATGCCCCTGCGGATACATTGATATGCTGTAGGGTCATATATGCTAACCTCATAAAATCTGCTTTGACAAGATGTCCTGGTTATGCATATAATTTTATATGCTGTCCCTGGGAAATAGGGACAGTTACCGTTAATTGCCTAACAAATTGCTGTACCTAATTGCTAATAGCAGTGGTGGTTTTGCAAAGTTTTGTGCCCCACCTGTTGGCGACAGTAGAGCTCAGTTGTTAGACTTAATCTTAGGAAAGTAGGATAATGAAATCAAAATGGGAGGTATCCAAACCATGACCCCAAATCAAATCTCTAAAATTCTTAAAAGCCTGAAAGATGAAGCCCGCAAACGGTATAAAGTCGAACTAAAAGGATTTTTTGGTTCTTATGCCAGAGGCAAGGTCAGAAAAGACAGCGATATTGATATATTGGCTGACTTTCAGAAGGGCGCGACTTTGTTAGACTTAAGTGGACTTGGTAATTTTCTTGAGGAAAAGCTACAGCATAAAGTTGATGTGGTTTCACAACGAGCTGTTCGGGAACAGATCAGGTCTTATATCTACAGGGATATGGTATACCTATGAAGAGAGATGACAATCTTTTCTTGCAAGATATTCTTAAAGCCTCCGAATACATTCAAGAGTTTGTTGAAGAGATTGATTTTGATCAGTTCCTTAAGGATGAAAAGACATCGAGTGCAGTCATTCAAAAGTTTGAAATTATTGGTGAAGCTGCTAAGAATGTTCCTGAATTTATCAAAAAGAAGTATCCCAATGTTGCATGGAAAGATATGGCAGGTATGAGAAACCGTTTGATCCATGGTTATTTTGGTGTGGATTATTTCTTGGTGTGGGATACTATCAAATCTGATATCCCTAAGATTATCTCTTTAATTTCTCAAATTCTTGAGGATATAGAAAGAAAACGGAGGTAAAATGGGACGGGTTCATTTTTGCCTAACAAAATTACCAGAATTCTACTATAGAAAGTGTTACTATATTTTTGCAAACCTGATTTATTCTCGGTATAGAATAGGATGGCGCATACTTTCCATTCCAGAGGTAAAAAGTGAAAACAGACTATGCCCTTCGTAATTTAGATGTTATCAGAAAAAAAGAGCAAGGGTTATACCTCAGGCTCAAAGAGACAAGACCCAAAGAATATTCCTTTCCAGAATATCAAGGCCTGGTTGCGTTATTGTCAAAAGAAGACCCTTCCCATTATAACACCATTGTTGTCTCTGGGTTTGGCGAAGGTTACCACATCAAAGAGCTTTTGACAAGAACATCAGAAAAGACATTTATCTTAATTGTAGAGAAGGATATTGAGCTATTTCTGGGAGTCTTAGAGAAAAACGACCTATTCTTTCTTTCAGAAAAGAGGATAGGGCTATCTGTTGGAGAAGAGCCTGAGTATGCTATCAAATTTAGGATAGATGACCATTATAAGGTAAATACTATCTCTGATATCCTGGGGATTGACTATAGCCCAGCCTGTGACTTTTACCCTGAATACTACGCAAAAGTGAAGAAGGCAATTGAAGAGGCAGCTATAATTGCCTCTTATAACCTGGCAACGGTTGTGAAAAACTCTCTTCTCTGGCAGACCCAAATATTCCAAAACCTTCCCTACATTGTGAAAGCCCCTCCTTGTTCCTTGCTCTTTGACAAATTCAAAGACCTGCCAGTAATTATTGTCTCTGCAGGGCCATCTTTGGATAAGAATGTTTCGCAACTCTCAAAAGCAAAGGGAAAGGCATTGATTCTTTGTGTGGATACTGCCCTGCGAACCCTACTTAATCATAATATAACCCCAGATATTGTTGTTATTTTAGATGCCAGCGAGCATAACTTCAGGCTATATCTTGAAGGGATATTATCTCCTTCTGTCAGAATATTGACCAGTTCTGCTGTCTTTCCAGAAACATTCAGGCAGGCACAGGGAGAGGTATTCACAACCGGCTTTGGACATCCAGTTATGCTCTGGATAGAAAGGTTTATTGGAGCAAGGGGTGTAGTCAAATTTGGTGGCTCTGTCTCTACCTCTGCCTTTGACTTTGCCATCAGAATAGGTGCTAATCCTATTATCTTTGTTGGACAGGACCTCTCCTATCCTGAGGGAAAGTTCTATACAGAGGGTGTTCCCCAAGCATGGCAGGAAGAAGTGAAAAAGAGAGTAAGCGAGATGAAGAAGATGATGGTTCCTGGAATTGAGGGTGGAGAGGTAGAGACCACAGAGGCAATGTGGGCATGGATTAAGTGGTTCTCCTTTGAGATAGGTCTGCATAAAGAGATAAGGTTCATCAATGCCACAGAGGGCGGTGCGGCAATTGCAGCAACAGAGGTGATGAAGCTTTCTTGTGTGATAGATAGGTTCTGCACTAAGGAGATGGATATAGAAGAAAGATTCAAAGAGGCTAAGAGGAGCCATAGACCACAGAATCTCAATAACCTTATGGAAGGGCTGAACAGCATTTTTATTGACTTAAAGGCTATTCTTTATAGAGCAAGATATGGTGTGAGCCTCGCAGAGCGGCTATTTAGTGCTTATAAAAATTCTGATTCTGCAAATACAGCTAATCTTCTGAAAGAAACAGGCTTATTGTATGAAGAGATAATCTCCCACCAAAGGGTTCTCTTCCTTGCCAAATGGAGTTTGGAAAAGACCTTATTTATCTTAGAAAAGATGAGAAGCAATGTTAATGAGGAGGAAAGGATCAATCTTTTGCTGACATTCTTTAAGGAAGTAGCAGAATACTGCGATGTTTCTATAAAGAGCATTGAAGATGCAAGAACAAGGCTTATTGAGCAGTAATCTATCTCCAATGAAAACAGCCTTTACAAAAAATAGATGTTACTAATCTTTCGTAAAAATATACCTAAATAAATTGAAATTCCAATAAATGGTTGTACCATAAAACATGCTG
>JASEHO010000028.1 GCA_030018505.1 bacterium | reverse complement strand
TTGGATAGCTTGCTTAAAAATGACTATAAAGGTGGAACCAGCAAACTTTCCAAAGAACAAGAAACCAAACTAAAAAAGCATTTGGAAGATCATATTTATCCAGATGCAAAGAGTATTGCAAGATTATAGGGGAAACATATGGAATAATATACTTTACCAGAGGCAATAGTTCATCTTCTACAATCGATTGGGCTTTGTTTATAAAAAGAGCAAACATATTCCTGGTAAAGCCTCTTCAGACAAACAAAGAGAATTTATCTTTCGGGACCTATCAAAAGGTAAAAGAAGAGAAAGGTCCTAATGATAAGATTTACTTCATGGATGCTACACATCCATGCCATAATTCCATGCCCAGTTATGGGTGGATACCCAAAGGAAAAACAAAAGAACTTCCAAGTAACACTGGACGAAAAAGGATCAACATAAATGGGGCAATCGATGTCTTAAGATCTTGACTTCGTCTATTACGAAGATAAAACTATTGATGCTGATTCAACTATTGGCCTGTTAACTCAACTCGAACAAAATAATCCTGATGCTGAAAAGATCTATGTGATTGCCGATAATGCTCGTTACAATCATGCAAAGAAGGTAAAAGAATATGTAAAAAACTCTAAAATTCATCTGATATTTCTTCCTTCTTATGCTCCAAATCTAAACCTGATTGAAGCGATTAAAAGAAATTCTTTCATAAAAAGGTTCTTTATGATAATTATTATAGCACCTTTGACAGATTCAGGCAAGCGTGCATAAATTTCTTTGAAAATATTCCTCAATATAAGATAGAGTTAAATTCGTTATTGACAGAAAATTTTCTGTCTTATTGGACATAGTTTATTGGAAACCTGATTTATTTGGGTATATAACAGAATACAGAATAGAGGAAGGATAAAATTATTCTGACTCCTGAATTCTGAATTGCAATTTGTGTAAAGATTTTTGCGGTTAACTATATATCTATTTTTCACTTACCATGCAAGCAAAAGACAGAATAGAAGAGCTAAGAAGGGTTATTAGAGAACACGACTACAAATACTATCAAGCCTTCCAGCCTGAAATTTCAGACTATGAGTATGACCAGCTTCTGAATGAGCTAAAACATCTTGAAGCTAAGTATCCAGAGTTAATCACATCAGATTCACCTACCCAAAGGGTAGCAGGGTTTATCCAGGAAAGATTCAGTCAAATAAGGCACAGGACACCTATGCTCAGCCTTGATAATACCTATTCTTTTGATGAACTGGATGAGTTTATAGAAAGGAGCAAGCGAACCTTAAAAAAAGAGGTTGAATGGGTCGTAGAGCTAAAGATAGATGGGGTTGGCGTCTCTCTTGACTATGACAGCGGCGTATTTGTCAGGGGTGCAACCAGGGGTGATGGTGGGGTAGGGGATGATATTACCCTCAACTTAAAGACCATAGCCAACCTTCCTTTAAGGCTTTTCGGATCTCCCCCGGGCTATCTTAATGTAAGGGGAGAGGTCTATCTTCCAAAAAAAGGGCTTTCTGTGTTAAACGAAAGGAGGCTGAGGGAAGACCTTCAGGTCTTTGCCAATGCAAGGAATGCAGCTGCTGGTTCCCTTCATTTGCTTGACCCAAGGGAGGTGGCAAATAGACCCCTGCGTCTCTTTATCCACACAAAAGGAGAATCAGATGAATTTTCTTCCCATTATGAGGCGCTGAAAAGCTTCTTGTCCTTTGGTCTTCCTGTCAACCCAAACTTTATATTAGCAAAGGATACTACAGAGATAAAGGACTACTGCAAAAAATGGGAGGATATGAGAGAAACCCTTGATTATGAAACAGATGGCGTAGTGGTAAAGGTCAATTCCTTCTCTGACCAGCAAATTTTAGGTTCAACCTCAAGGAGCCCAAGATTTGCTTCTGCCTTTAAGTTCAAAGCAGAGAGAGCCACAACAAAGCTCTTGGATATCCTTATTCAGGTTGGAAGGACAGGCGCCTTGACACCTGTAGCTATCCTTGAGCCTATCCGACTTTCTGGGGCCATGATCTCAAGGGCAACCCTGCACAATGAGGATGAGATAAAAAGGAAGGATATAAGGGTAGGGGATAGGGTAATTATTGAAAGATCAGGCGATGTTATTCCAAAGGTTATTGAGGTCATCCCAGCTAATGTGAGGAGTAAGCCCTTTATATTTCCGACAAACTGCCCTATCTGTGGTGAAAAGATAGAGAGAAAGGATAATGAAGCCAAAGTCTATTGTCCAGGGAAGGATTGTCTCGGACAACTGAAGAAAAGGATAGAATACTTTGCCAAAAGGGACTGCATGGACATAGAGGGCATGGGTGAGAAGATAGTGGCTCAATTGATAGATAATGGGCTTCTTTCCGACCTTTCCGACCTTTATCATTTGAAGAAAGAATCCCTTTTGGAATTAGAGGGTTGGCAAGAAAAGTCTGCGACAAATCTTATTGAGGCTATAAAAAAGAGCAAGAAGAGACCGCTTTCGAGGCTTATCTCTGGCCTTGGTATCCCGCATATTGGAACAGCCACAGCCTTTACCTTAGCCGAGAGGTTTGGCTCTATCTCTAAATTAGCCAGGGCATCTTATGAGGAGTTGATTAGCCTTCCTGATATAGGACCAAAGGTTGCTGAGAGCATCCTTTCATTCTTCTCGGCAGGCCGGACAAGCAGTCTAATCTCTACATTTTCTGAGGCAAATGTTGGAACAGAAGAAGAAAAATTGCTTTGCTACAAGGGAATGCAGTTTGTCATCACAGGAACACTGCCTGGCATGGACAGAAATAAAGCAAAAAAGATTATAGAGTCGCTTGGTGGACAGCTAAAGGATAGTCTGAGCCAAAGAATAGACTTTCTGATTGTAGGAGAAAACCCGGGTAGCAAGCTCAAGATAGCAGAGAAGATTGGAGTCAAAATAATCTCTGGCGAGGAGTTTGTTAAGAAGGTGATGCTACCTTAAGAAGTTCTTCAATCTTTACTCTATCAGGATATTCCCTTTCTATTCCACGCAATCCAAGCAACATAGCCTCTAAAATAGCTTCGGACTCTTTTGTGGGAGAATTTTTTAATTTGATGCTCATATCTCCACTCTCTTTTCTTATGACAAGACCAACCTTTAGATAATCTTTCAACCCAAGTATTGCTGTCTGAAGTATAGAGGATATGCCTGCACAGACAATATCCTCTCCTTTCTTCCTAAAAGCTGTATGACCTTTGGCAAGGAATGAGCTAATCTTGCCATTTTCTCTCTCTATCTGTATCTTGACCACAACGGACTCATCTGAAGTAACAGAAAGTGCACCAGTCATCATGTAGGTGAGGGAAAAATTCAATGTAAAATGCAAAACTAACAACTATCAATTCAAAATTACTCCTCTTCTTCATTGTTAATTGATAATTGCTAATTGATAATTTTACATTGAATTCCCTTTTTACCTGGTTTGCTTTGCCTGGCTAAACAGTTACATAGTTTATTGCTTTACAAAGACTTTTCTCTATACCTTTCCCATACCAATACCTTGGGCGCGTTGAAAGATTTTGCCTTCGGTCTGAACAGAAGGGGCAATAATAAGCTCCGTCTCCTGCATCTCTTTAATATTCTTTGCACCGCACACACCCATAGCTGTTCGTAAAGCCCCCACAAGATTCTGACTGCCGTCATCCATGTGAGCAGGTCCATAAAGTATCTCTTCTAATGTTCCTGTGACACCTGTCTTTATCCTTGTTCCCCTGGGAAGGTTTCTGTGGGGTGTGGCCATACCCCAGTGAAAGCCTTTGCCTGGAGACTCCTTTGCCTTAGTAAAGGCAGAGCCTATCATAACAGCATCAGCGCCAGAGGCTATTGCCTTGCATATCTCACCACCTATACTCATTCCACCATCAGTGATTATCGGAACATACTGTGTTGTCTTCTTAAAGTAGTAATCCCTGGCAGCGGCACAATCTGCAGTAGCTGTAACCTGAGGCACACCAACACCCAAGACTCCCCTTGTAGTGCAGGCAGCACCTGGTCCTACGCCTACCAGAAGCCCATCTATACCTTCAGCCATAAGCTCTAAAGCAACATCATAGGTGACACAGTTTCCAACAATCAAAGGAATCTCCAACTCTTTCTTCAATTTGGCGAAGGAAAGAGATGGATTGCCACCTGAGATGTATCTGACAGTGGTAACAGTTGCCTGAACAACAAATATATCAGCGCCTGCCTCTTTAGCCAATCTTCCAAACCTCTCTGCCTTCTGGGGTATAGAAGAGACACAGGCAGTTCCTCCTCCTTCCTTTATCTGGCGTATCCTCTTTTCGATAAGCTCCTCTTTTATCGGCTCTTCATATATCCTTTGAAGGATAGCTGTTGCCTCAGATGGAGAAGCAGAGGCAATCTCTTCACAAATACTCGCTGGATCTTCATACCTTGTTTGAACCCCTTCTAAATTCAGGACACCAAAAGAGCCAAACTTGCTCAAGGAGATGGCCATATTCACATCCATTGCCCCATCCATAGCCGCGACAATGATTGGGATAGTAAACCTATATTCTCCTATCTCAAATCCTGTATCAACCTCATCCGGGTCAATTGTTATTTTGCCTGGAACAAGGGCTATCTCCTCAAAACCATAGCATCTTCTTGCCTTTCTTCCTCTTCCAACCCACATTCCCATTTTTTGCCTCCCTTTTTTTGATTTTATAGGTTACTTTTCAATCGTTATGTCGGAATTGCAGAAACTTTTTAATCTACTTTATCACCCTTATCCTTCCTGATGATTTAACAGCAGTATAATTTGGATTATACATACATTCTGCTGATACAGGGGGTAAGATGAATTCACCCTCTGTTACAACCCTCAAGGTATAATAAAATGTTGTCCAGTTATTGTAAGAGAGGGTTGTATATAATAAAAGCCTGTCATCCCGCATATCAAGATAATCTGCTTTTGCCTGTTCCTCAACCCAAGGAATAGTTGCCCTTGCAGAAAGCCTTGGGTTTTCTATCTCAAGACCCGATGGCAGCATATCACAAATGATAACATTCTGCAAGTTTTCTTTCTCTGCCTTTGCACTTATCTTTACCACGATTATATCTCCCTGTTTTAATCTATCTATGTCAATCTTCTTGCCATTTCTATCAAGATAAACCCTGCTTAAGTTTATCCCCTTTTCATATTCAGGAAATGCCTCACCCTTCTTAATCCCCCAGACCTGCCAGTAGTAAAAACAATTACCCTCTCCTTTTATCTCTATCTCAATCTTTTTCCCTGCTAATTTACTCTCCTCAATTGTCAATCCTTTCTCAGAGAATTCTTTATATATTTTGCCATTTAATCTTATCGCGCCTTCAAACTTTGCCTTCTTAAATTTCTTGAATGCCTTACCCAATGCCAATAATGCAAATGCGTTTTCCTGTGTGGTGTACCACCTACCAAGCGTTTTGTCACCTGATGCAAATAATGAATTTACTAAAACGGGTATGGCTGGACTTTCAGGAAATATTTCAACCAATATATCAAGCATAATAGCGTTTGTTCGGACATCTGAGTAGAAATTGTTGCCTGTATCCTGTGGATTGCCCTTTTGGGGATTGATCTCTGTTGGCAATATTTCCTTTGCGCTCCTTAAATCACCAGAATGGGCAAATGCACCTGCAAGTTGAAATCTTGAATATGCAGACAACTCTTTTAGCTTATATTCTTTAATAAAATTCATTGTGGATTTATTTGGTTCTTTAGAAAGTGCAAGGACATAACAGGCATAGACCTTTTGCTCCAACTCCCAATTATTTCTGTGAGGTCTTGTAACAAATCCATTGAGATAGTTTAAGACCTTTGCATACAGCTCTTTACCTACTGGATACTCTGCCTTCTTTGCTTCAACAAGAAAATGTGAGGCATATATACTTCCCCATTCATTTACATAGCCACCCTCTGGCCAGAAAGAGAATGCACCATTATCCAATTGCATTCTCTGAAGTTTATATATACCTTCCATGATGTAATAATCTGCACTATTACTCTTAAAGAGATCTGGTTCTAATTGCCTTGCAAGGTCTTTAAAGTAAAGCAATGGAAATACGCTTGAGGTTGTCTGCTCAATACAACCATGCGGATATTTCAATAAATATTGTAGGCTTCCTGATAATTTAACATTGGGAAATGTATTTAAGATCAATTTGCAATCTTCGGTTGCCCTTATCCATCCACCAGGCAATTCAATCCCTAATGACTTTTCTGGCTTTATATCTCCACTTCCAGTTAAAGTAATAGCAGGTGAAGCTGGCCTGAGCGCTAATTCTTCTTCATAATATGTCTTCTCACCCATTCCTTCTGCATCTATTCTGAATGTTACCTTACCCATCTTCTCTTCTGCCTTAAGGTCAAAATAGATGTATTCTTCCTTTCCTGCCTTAACAAAAATCTCTTTTGTCTTTTCACCCATCACATCTACAAGTTCATTTGTTTTGAGAGCAACTTTTATCTTCCCATCTTTTTTTGTCCCATTATATACTCCGACTGGTAATTTAAATATATCATTACCTGTCAGGACTCTCGGAAGTGTTGGAAGAAGAACAATTGGGTCTCTAACTTTAACAGCTCTTTCTGTTGAATTAACACAATTATTCATAAATGAAACGACCATTATTCTTAATTGTCCCTGAAATTGTGGAATCTTAAATTGTAGATAGGTCTTTCCTTGTCTATCTGTTTTTAAAATTCCTGAGTATAAAGAAACAGGCTTTACCCTTTGGACACTTAAAGGCATAAGGTGTTTCCTTACTGCGCCGCCACCTGATTTTAAGGGCTTTTTTATCTCAGGTAAAATATATGAATAAATATCATAAGAGGAGAGACTTAACCTTTTCTTTCCATAAAAGAAATTAAATATATCCGGTGTTTGAAAAGCAGTTAGTTGACAGATACCTTCATCAACAGCCATTACTGTGAGATAAGCATTTGGTTTATCTGTAGAAATCTCTATGGAAAGATCGGTATTTGGCCTTATTACATCAGGGCATTTTAGTTTTATATTCAGTTTTTTAGGTAGGGGTGTTACCTGTAACGAAATTATACCAAAGGCACGAATAGGTGTAACCTCTTGGTCGGGTTTTAGTTCTTTAATTATTGTGGCACAAATATAGACATTTGGACTATGAATTTCATTCACAGGCAATTCTATCAAGGCTGTATTTTCTTTCAGTTCGAAGGTTCTATATGATAGCACTTTCTCTCTTTCAACAGTTAATAACAATTTGCCGGCAAATGGTGCTTTTATCTGCAACTTAGCCGTTTCACCAGGCTTATAATCTTTCTTATCCAGATCTAACTTTATTCTATCGGGATTTGAGAGTGACCAGGGTGCATATCCCCATCCTGAGGCATAAAAATACAGGGAAGATGATGCCCCACTATTTGGTTCTTCAACAATAATCTTATATTCTCCATACTCTTGAGGAATATATTTAATCTCCCTTACATCTTCAGATCTTAAATCAAGGGTCTTGACCAATTGTTCATTTTGCTCTGAGACCCATCTATAATAGCCACCATCATCCTTTTTTAATATACTTTGCCAAACTATTCTATAAACATTTACCTTCAATAAATCAGGTTTAACCTCTTTACCGTTTTTATCTACAACCACATAATTTAGTTTATATTCTTTTCCTATCTCTGCATAATCTGGTGTCATACTCCTCAATCCAATAAAATATGGATATGGATAAATCTTTATTGTTGTCTGTTCAGTGACAGCCCTTCCGCCTTCTTCAATCACCTGGACTTGAATTTTACCTACAAGTGCCATTGGAGGTCTTATATCCTTTGGTATTTCAAGCTCATAGGTATGTTTGCCGTTTTCATCTAAGATATCTTCCTTAAAATTTAAGGTTATATCTTGAAATCCTTTGTTCGCATCACCAAAACTATACATTGCCCAATCCTTTGGTATAAATGACCAATTCTCAATCTTACATAATCCGCTTGTCCTCTTTCCTGATGCAGGAGGACCAAATAAATAAAGCCCTTCTACATCCAATTTTACCTTCTCACCTGTAATATACTCACTTTTATCAGTTTTAATCTTTACTTTTATTCTGTCAGGTATGAACTCTTCAACAAGAAAACTATTTTGTCCAATCTCATTTTCGGCAACAAATAACCTGGCTGCATATCTTCCAGTTGTAGCATAATTTGGAATTCTTAATTCAAAGTCAACAGCACCCTGTTCATTTAAGTTTCCCTTAAATTCTTTAAATAAACGATTTAGGGGGTCAAAAACCTTAAGGATAACTGGAAACTTTTCTGGCAAACTACCCTCCTTGCCTCTCGTTACTGCAACTAAATTTACTTTATCATCAGGCCGATATACGCCTCTATCTGTATAAAGAAAAGCCTGATAGCCATCTGTTACATACTCATCTCCACCTATATCAAAATAATGTGTTGGAAGGACGCAGTCAGAGAACTTCAAAAATGAAAAATCATTCCCTTTTTCAGCAACAATGATAAATGGTTCAAAATCTTCTACTTTTTCTTTCAGGTTCTCTATTACACAAACACCGTCATGCTGTGTTACACCTTCTGCTAAAACTTGATTGTCTCCACTTATAAGTTTTATATTAACGCCTGATGTTGGTTCTAAATTCTTAAGTGAATTTATCCAGACGAAAAGCTGATTATCTGACTTCTTAGCAATTATTCCAAGGTCTGTAATTATAACTGTAATTCCATCTCTCCTCCACATATCTTCACTATCCCTGACAACTACATTGAATATCCCATTTCTCTTTGTTCCAATAAATTTTTCCATATTGAATATTGTCTTTGTTATCTTATTTTCATTACCCTCAAGATTAATCTCCTCAGAATAGATCTTTTTGCTTAAAATTGCTCTGCCATAGTCATAGTCATAGTAATATTCATATTCATCATATTCTTCTGGACAGGTTTTAAGTAAGTGCACCACATTATTAGCAAATATTAATTTCACCTCAATTAAAATCTTCTTTATATTCGCACTTTTTACAGCTAAGTTTAATTCTCCCTTACGCATCAGATATTTCCCCTTATGTTCAAATTCCAAAGAAGGTTCAAGGTCATTGATTCTTACATTTTGTGTAAATGTTTTATCAAGATATGTGCCATCTTCGCCTACCAATTCCTTTAAGATAGTTACCTCATACCAATTGCCAAGCTTGAAATCTCCTTTAAGAATAAGCTCTGTTCCTTGTTGCTCAATATCAAATTTTACCTCTGGTTTTACTTTTATATATTCTTTGGCTAAGTTTACAGCAATAGCGGATGAAAATCTTATCCTTATCCATGATAAATCTGATTGTGAATAGACCTCATAAACCTTTAATTTATCCTCAATGGTATGTGAATCAAGCCAGTCAACTCTTAAGCCCAGTTCCCCTTCAGCAGGTTTTAATCCCTTTGTTATCTTTAACGCAACCTCTAATTTGTCTCTGCTTATCTCTATAGGCTCAGTAATTATTTTGAAATTTGCAGATTTTCCTTCTTGTGGTTCAATTTTATAATCTATTTTCTGGGGGGAAGAGAGTAATTTTTTCATAGAAATAAATGTATGTTTTCTCAAATCCTCTGGCATTACTTCATAATTAAAATTTATATTCCACTCTAAACTTTTCTTCAGTTTTGGAAAATCGACATAAACATAGTTACTTCTTGAATCAACAATAGTTAAGGGCAAGGTGTTAAATGTGAACCCTTTTTTACCTTTTAAGGATTTATTTTTAAGTGTGCAAATTTCTGATCTTACTTCAACACTATAATTGGTTGCGCCCTTCAGTTCTGAATAAGAATAAAATCTAAGATTTCTATTTGAAACCCATTTATATTTACCTGCAATTTTGGGTGTGAAAACTATATTCTCTTCCCTGTCATAAAATTTATTGACCCTTGAATCTTTGACTACAGGAGATGAAAAATCAAATGTAAAATTTGTTTTAAGTGGAACTTCGTCTTTCGGTGAAATTGAAACAAAAACAGGAATCCCTATTCCACCATAGATTATATGTTGAAAGAGAAACAACAAAGATAGGGCAATTATTGCGCCTGTTAAGATATAGACAGCTTTTCCCTCCCTTCGTGATCTTAAAAACCTTATAACCTTCTCTTTCATTATTTTTTACCTCCTGTTTGGTTCAATCTGATACCTTATAACATTTTCTCTATGTTCTTGGAGATCAGAAGAAAATTTGTGTGTTCCATTACCTTTTGAGACAAAGAATAAATAATCAACAGAAGCAGGATATAATGCCCCCTCTATACTTTTTATACCCGGATTGCAGATAGGACTTGGTGGCAGGCCTTTGTGTAGATAGGTATTATATTCTGAGGGAATATGCAAATCCTCTCTTTTCAAATTTCCATCAAACCTCTCACCCAGTGCATAAATTACTGTAGAACAACTTTCAAGCGGCATTCCTTCTTTTAATCTATTATGAAATACAGCTGATATAAGTGGTCTTTCTTCTGGAAGACCAGTCTCCTTTTCTATTAAAGATGCCAGGGTTAATACCTCATTCATATTTAATCCGATAAATTTTAATTGCTCGTCGTATTTTTTGCAATCTAAAACCCTTTTTTTAAGTTCACCAACCATAATTTCAATAACCCTCTTTTCATCAGTCTCTGGCTCAAAGCAATAAGTCTCAGGAAAGAGATAGCCTTCTAACTTCTTTGCATTAATGCTTAATTCTGAAATAAAATTTGCATCCGAAGTCAATTTTATAAACCTTTCTTTCCCCAGGATAATCCCCTCTCTTTCTAAAAGGCTTGCAATCTGACGAATATTATACCCAGGGGGAATAGTCACAGAAAAATTGCCTGATCTTCCTTCTTTTATAATTCTAAAGATTTGAACCAAATTTTGTGAAGGGCTTAATTTATATACTCCAAATTTAATCTTCCTTTGCGATGCTGTAATTCGGACAAGCATTTTAAGTGGAAGCCCATCCTTTATTATCCCTTCATCTTCCAACAAACTCGCAATACCAGAGACATTCATACCTTTATTTATTCTTATTATCTTGTAGGGACCCTTGATATTATGAGGAATATAGAGTTGAAAGAAGGCTATAATCAAAACCCCTAATATAAAACCTGAGATTATAAATTTAGTAATAGTTCAGCCCTCCTATAAAGTAACACTTTAGCCATTTAAGTAACACTAGTCACCAGTCTGCTCCTTTTTCCTTCAAAAGCACTTCTATCTCGGTAAATAGATGTTATCGTTCAGCTGATGGCTGACCCCTTTTCATTACCACATTTATTGCCACTTCCGATGAATTGCCTTCATTGTCTATGCAGGTGATCTTATGTTTGCCTGCTGTTGGCGTATAAAATACCTTTTCTGTAGGTGATTTGGAAGAAAATAATCTTCCATCCACAAGCCAGTGAATCTTCTTTATTGAATTTGGCGCTGATGCCTCGAATAAAATCCTTTGATACTCTTCTTTGACATCATCTGTAACATAATAATTACCATTTTCAGAAGGTGAGCGTATAACAGGAGCTTTATTTTCAACAAATGTTGTGCAATCTGGATAATGAGATGGTATCTTTGGAACAGGATACCCATTCCTCTCAAAATATGTTGCAAGCTGTGGAGGATATTGAATAAATAATCTCTCATGATATACCTTGTGTTGTTTGCAAACAGGACATAGTCTGTAACCTGTTTTATTATCTATCAATACTATCTTGTGAAAATCGCATTTTTTATTTGTAGAGGCTCCAGGAATGTAGAAATCTTCAACCCCTACATCACAAAATTCACCTTTTGGCAAACCGCTTATGGCACATACTTCTCTTAGACTAACTCCCTCTGGTTTTGAAAACCACTTTTCAGAGTATAAATTTTTTGTCAGAAACTTAAAAAGATCAAATAAAAGTGGGGTTGCAACCTCACCGCCAACTAAATTCTCGTGTCCTTCTCCAGAAAAATTTCCAATCCATACCCCAACAGTATAATCAGGGTTGTATCCTATAGTCCAGGCATCTCTTCTTCCATAAGATGTTCCTGTTTTCCAGGCGATCTTTGGAAGATCAACTGTTGCCTCCCAGATAGAAGGCAGGTCAGGTCTTTCTCCTTTGGCAAGAATTTCAGAAATAATATAACAAGAAGCAAGTGAAAGCAATCTCTTTTCAGCTGGCGGATTATTATCCTCAATCAATCTATAACTTGAAAACTTACCCAGATTTGCAATACCGGCATATAAGTTTGTCAGCTCAAGCAAACTGACTTCGCAGGAACCCAATATCAATGCCAGCCCATAATGTGAAAATGCCTTATTTATTGTGGTAATGCCGCCTTCCTTTAGAAAATTAAAAAATTTATTCTTTGTCTTTGAATAAAGTGTAACGGCCGGTATATTCAAAGATTGAAATAGTGCCTCTTCACAAGTAACAACACCCCTATATTTTCCATCATAATTTTCAGGCGAATATCCGGTATAATCAACAGGCAGATCAGGGATGACCATTTTAGGGGTTATAATACCTTCATCAAGAGAGATTGCATAAAGAAATGGCTTTAGGGTTGAACCTGGAGAACGAGGAGCAATGCCACCATTTACCTGTCCGCTATATTTTTCATCAAAAAAACAAGCAGAGCCTACCAGTGCCTTTACTTTATATGTTTTATTTTCAATAACCACAACAGAAAGATTGGTTATGCCAGTTTTTCTTAAAGGCAAGATATATTCTTTGGCAAGTTTTTCGCAGGCAATTTGAAGATTATAATTTAAGGTAGTTATTATTATCGACTTATCAGGATATATTGATTTAACTATTTGGGCAAGATGCGGTGCGAAAAAAGGTAGTTCCTTCCTTTTTTTAGGCAGTGGTTCATTTATTATCTCATCATAACCCTTTTTTGATATAAGATTAAACGAAAGCAATCGCCTGGCAACATTCTTTCTTATTTTATGTGCATTTTTGAAATATTTGTCAGGTCTTGTTTTTTCAGGATTGCGTGGGAGCGCAACAAGTAAGCATACCTCACCTTTGCTTAACTGTCCTGGTGGTTTTCCAAAGTATAAATAGGAAGCTGCCTGGACACCTTCGATATTACCGCCATAAGGTGCTAAATTAAAATAAATTTCAAGCAATTCCTTTTTTGAATATCTTAATTCAAGTTGTAATGCCCTAAATATTTCAATCAACTTTGAGAAGATGTTTCTTTCTTTAGGTTCCATCATCCTGGCAATCTGCATCGTAATAGTAGAGCCACCACAGACAATTTTGCCTGCCTTGATATTTGTCATAAATGCCCGGACAAGCGAAAAAGGATTTACACCAAAGTGATAAAAGAAATATCTATCTTCATAAGCTATAATTGCTTTTAGAAGAAAAGGGTTAATTTCATTTAGTTTAACCCTCATCCGATAGCGACCATCACCAGATATAAACACCCTCAATAATCTTCCTTCTGAAGAATAAGTTGAAACAGATGGTAGTTTTTCAAGCTTGAAGATAGGCAAGGGGAAAATAATGTTTTGCACAAGGAAGACTAAAAATAAAAGAAAGGAGATAAGTGTGGTTAAACCCAGGATTCTGGCTTTGCCTTTTCCAAAAAGGTGACTGCTTGCTATCCTTGCTCTAAAATCCATCTCTTAATAGTCTAAAGCCTTCTTTATGCATTAGTCAATAAGATGCGAACTGTAACTATAATACTCCTCAAAAACTGGACAGTGTAATAAGCAGGATTGCGGATGTTAACCTGTCATAACCAAAAAGACATTCTATGTCAAATGAAAAATAACCATTAAGTTGTCAAAGAACAAAAAATTAGATCTTTGAAAATCTGTTAAGAGACCTCTGGTATTGCATATTCGCTTTCATCTTTCATTAGACGGAAGATGATGTCACAAAGTCTTCGCATAAGACAGGTTAAAGCCTCTTTCTTGGTTTTACCAGAAGCGATTTTCTTCTGGTAGTAGTCAATGGCTATTTGGTTTTTGGGTGTGCCCAGGCGATCTTTTCCTATCTGACAAAGAGCAATATGGTAGATTGCACTGTTTAGACCTCTATGGCCACGGTTAGACTTCTTATGTTTTTGCTTTCTACCAGAACTTTTATTGATTGGGGCAATACCAGCAAACCTGGCCAGTTTACTGGCATTCTTAAATCTGCTGATATTGCCAACACTACTTATAATCTTGGCAGAAGTAGCAGTATTGACACCGGTTAGAGAGTCGA